>CAJMQA010000241.1 GCA_905215395.1 uncultured bacterium
AATGTTTGTTTGAATTTATAGAATGTCTGGAATAATGTGTGTGAAACCATGCGAATAGGATGGCTGAATAAAAATAATACAGACCGGGTGGTCGTTTTTTTCAATGGTTGGGGAATGGATGCACAGGTTGTAGCGCATCTGAAAACTGATTGTGATGTACTGGTTTGTTATGATTACAGGGAATTGAACCAGGTATTTCCGGATATAAAACAATATAAGGAAATATATGTGATAGCCTGGTCTATGGGAGTCTGGGCTGCAGCACAGGTTTTACCTTCCTTGAATTGGCCCGTAAAAAAATATATCGCCTTCAATGGAACAGAGCGTCCGGTGGATGACCGTTTCGGTATCCCTGTCAAAGTATATGAACTGACTGAAAAAGGAATGAATGAAAGGGGAAGGGAAAAGTTCTTTATGCGTATGCTGGATACTCCTGAGGAAAAGGAGTATTTTAATTCCATACGTCCGTTGAGGGAATTGGAAGAACAATGCGAAGAATTATATAAAATTCATAAACAAAGCCTGGAAGCACAGCAAATCCTGGTATGGGATAAAGTATATGTTTCTGAGAAAGATATTATATTTCCGGTAGAAAACCAGCGTAATTGGTGGGCACAAAGAGGAACATCCATTGAATCTTTGCCGGGAAATCATTATCCGTTTTGTCACTTCAGTAGTTGGAAAGAAATTTATGATAAATAAAACTGAAATAAAATGCCGTTTCAGGCGGAGTATAGAGAGTTACGAAGACAACGCTACGGTGCAAAAACTGATTGTAAACCGGTTGTTGGTTCTGTTGGATCGATATGCCGGTGATCCCGTTTCTATATTGGAAATTGGTTGCGGAACAGGATTTTTGAGTGAGAAGATTATTGGGAAATGGTTTGATAAGAATTTGTATATAAATGATTTGGTTGAAGAAATGTGCAGTAAAACTGCAAGTAAATGTCAGCTTCAATCTTCTCATTGCCTGACCGGAGATATCGAATCGTTGGAATTGCCTGGGAAATTTGATTTAATGGTTTCTGCTTCTACTTTTCAGTGGCTGGCCGATCCTACCCGGACTTTCGTTAAGCTGGCTGGATATCTCAATCCGGAAGGCCATTTGATTTTCAGTACTTTCGGGGAAGATAATTTTAAGGAAGTGAAAGCTGTTACAGGTAATGGATTGGTATACCATCCTATGTCTGAAATGGTAAAATTATTACAAACCCATTTTGATGTATTGTATACGGAAGAAGAACGTCATACACTGGAATTCGATGAACCTCTGGAAATTTTGCAACACATTAAAAAGACAGGGGTAAACGCAAGTCCAATTTCCCGGGGATGGACCCGTGGCGATTTAAAGCAATTTTCAGAAGTATATACAAGCCATTTCCTGACCGATGGAAAATGTCCTTTGACTTATCATCCTCTGTATCTGGTTTGCCGGAAGAAATTATAATCTTCCCAGATGATTGAAGGTATTGGTTTTCATCAATTGTTCCAGTTCCGCAATGATCATGGCTGTGGCTCCCCATATAAAATGTTCTCCGATTTTATAACCCGGAGCTACTATTTCGTGTTCGTGGCGGAAAAATGAGCTTGTCTTTTTATTCTGATCGTTAAATAGTTCACTTAGACGCACTAATATTACTTTTTCAACTTCGTCGGGGGAAAGGGTAAATTCGGGTAGTTTCAGTGTGGTTCCCACAATGGGAGTGATATTGTAATTACTCAGCGGAATGTAGATGTCACTCAATACTCCCAGAATAGATACAGATTCCTCGGGAACTCCGATCTCTTCATGACATTCCCGCAAAGCCGTTTGCAGGGCATTGCTATCTTCAGGTTCCATCTTGCCTCCCGGTAAAGCAATTTGCCCGCCATGGTATTTCCCCCGGTTTACCCGTTTGATAAAGGGGATACACAATTCGTTTTCAAAAGGGATAACCAATACCAGTACTGCACTGTTTACAGGAGGACAGGAGTGAACCCCTTCAAGCCCTTCAATGTATTTTGGCCGTGGAGCCATTTTACAATGCGCCTTTTCACCGGGCAATACATTGTATAAAGCTGTTCTTATTTTTCTGGATTTCATTTTCCCGTTTTTTAGTCGCTAGACAAAGATAAAAAATTTCCGGTAAAATGAAAACGAAAATTTTAATACGGATAATAATATTCATTTTCTCCCCAGTTTTCAGTGATTCCCCTATAGGTAATCTCTAGGAGTGAAGAAGATTTTATGACTACTTTTACAGGATATTCAGCATTCTGATTTCCGATATTCAGGGTCAGCTCTCCGGCATAGAAATGAGGGTTTGGGAACCTTGTGTACAACAATGATTTTGGCGTATTCACATAAATTTGGCGTCCGGATAATTGGTAATACACATTTCCGCTCAAAGAATAATCCGGTTGCTGTTCTCCCTTATTCTGTAATCGAACTTCCAGCTTTTGTTGTTCGGAAGTCAATTTCCACAAATCAGTGGAAAGGTTTACCATAATTATAGTATCAAGGTTCCAGATCCCCGTCCATTTGTTTCCCGGCTGATTAAAATCGCAGACGGAAGTCAAAAATCTACGTTCCTGTGAGTCGTAATTATTAGAATTGAAGATCAAACGGAGGGTATCATCCGATTGTCTGATTTTACAGGTACGGAAATACTTGTCTTCGATTTTTTGTTTCTGCTCTGTGGTCGGAGCCTTTTTCCACTGATCGAGCCAATAAGCGTTGTCAAAAAGTTCCAGACGTCTCAAAAATTCATATTGTACATCCCGATAAGCATAATAGGCGTATTGTGTTTTCCCGGGTTTTTCGTATGTCTCCGTAATACAGGAAGAGAAACCGGTTAAAATGCTTAAAATCAATATTATCTGTTTCATAATCTTTATTGTTATGGATGATTAATACCTGTATCCAATGCCGAATTGTATGATACCACTACTACTGAATCCCAGTTCTGTATATCCGAAAAGTTTCCGTCCTACGCTGATTCCGAAAAAATTCAGGGTATATGAAGGAAGAAGTGCCAATTCATGGATACCTTCATATCCTTTGTTATTTTTTACGGAACTCACTCCAAAACCGAACCCCACAGAAGAATAAAAATTGACCGACCGGCTGTTAAACCAATAAAACCGGACAATAGGCGTTAGAGACAGGAATTCCCGGCGATAGGTAAAAAGATGGATGTCATCGAATGAGTCATTGTATTTCCGGTAAATTCCTCCGAACGAAACCATCGCCCCGAGAGAGAGCCAATGCCGGAGTCGGTAGGACCAGTCGGCATTGACCGAGGGTGCTTTTACCTGATTAGCTTGATAATTGAATACTGACGAACGGCCACTGCTTAGTTCATAGTCTATATACACATCAGGAATCAGAGGTTGGATTCCCAGACCGAGCCGCAATTCATGCCTGCCGGTTAAAGGAGCCCTTTTACCTGCTTTCTGACTATATCCGCACAAGGATAGCAGAAGGGAGAGGATCAGTACGATTGTTTTCATATCCTGTTTATTAATGGTTAAACCGGTAGCCTATCCCGAAGCGTATCACACCTTCCGAGCCGACTGCTATTTCTGTATATCCGAACAGTTTATGGCCGACTGCAATACCGATGAAATTAAAATCAAAAGAGGGACCTGTTTCCACGCTGCGTATTTTGTTTCCCTTCTTCTTTTCAGTCGTTGCATAATATCCTATCCCCAATCCCAAGGAGGAATAGAGATCGACATATTTTGCCCTCACCCAGTGAAAACGGATAGTTGGAGTGATACCCACATAATATTTGTAGTCCCGGACGATTTTCCGATCGGTAAACAAATCATAGGTATTCTGATAAGAACAGGCATATGTAAAGCCTAATCCCAGCGAAAGCCATTTTTTCAACTGATAAGAGTAGGATAACGAGAAGGCCGGAGTATAGGATTTTTTACCCGGATAGTTTGTAACTTCTATGCCTGGATAAAAAGAGTCATTATTATGATTGGTCCAGAAATCTATTGTTGTGGCCAGAGGAAAATAACCTATTCCCAACCGCAATTCATGGAACTCTTTTGTATGATCGAAGTTTTGTGCATATACATTTCCGGATAATACAACACATAACAGAATACAGTTCAGATATTTCATACAATCCTATTTTATTCCTAAGACAACAAAGCGGGAAAAACCCCTATTGTAAAATGTCCTTTTTTTGTTAAATGGAATAATTAGGAGCTTGTGATCTGATGACGGACGGGTATTAGGTATAATGTAAAAACCGATCTTAATGACCGGTTTTTCATTACTTATGTTGGTATTTATAGGTTTAAGTCCGCTTTTTCATGACTCTGAGAAGTTCTCCAAGCCAGAGTACCATTGAAGTGGAAGCGATGATGATGCCCCAGTCTTTGAGTGAGAGAGGGACAGTACGGAAAACATCACCTCCGAACTGTACGATCAGGTACTGTCCGATAGGAATAACAAACATGACAATCAGGAAGCCGGTACTGTTTTTCATATTCCGGAAAGCGGAGCCATGTGAAAGAAAGGCTTTGGCATTAAACATATTCCAGAATTGCAACATTACGAAGACAGTAAAGAAGACCGATAAATCATAACGGGAAATACTTCCGTCATTGACCGTAAACCAATACATGAGTCCCAACAGGGTAACTGCAAATGTGATACCAATGCCCAGAATATAATTTTTCATTTTTGGACTAATGATAAAGTCAGTAGATTTACGGGGTTGTTCATCCATTACTTTGGGGTTAGGAGGCAAGGAAGCAAGTGCTGCCGCTGCAAAGGTATCAATAATCATATTCACCCACAGCATTTGTGTTACGGTAAGGGGTAACTCCCGGCCAAACATAGATCCGATCAGTACTATCAGTAATGCAGAAAGATTGATGGTTAGCTGGAAAAGGATAAAACGCTGTATATTGTGATAGAGCGAGCGTCCCCACATAACTGCCGTAGCAATGCTATTGAAGGAATCATCCAATAAGGTGATGTCACTGGCTTCTTTAGCTACCGAGGTACCACTCCCCATAGAAAGGCCTACATCGGCATGGTTCAGGGCAGGGGCATCATTGGTTCCGTCACCGGTTACTGCAACGACAGCTCCGCTCTTTTTCAAAAGTTCCACCAAACGCTGTTTGTCTGTAGGACGTGCACGGCACATGATCTTCAGTTTTTGTACCCGTTGGCAAGCCTCTTCATCGGACAGTTGTTCAAAATCGGTTCCTGTAATGATTTGTTCTTCCGTATCTCCGGACTTCCAGATTCCGATCTGCCTTCCGATTTCCCGGGCTGTGGCCGGAGTATCACCGGTTACGATTTTCACACTGATTCCGGCATTCAGACATTTGGCAACGGCAGCAGGCACATCTGTACGAACAGGGTCGGAAATAGCTGCTATACCTAAAAAAGTCAGATCGCAGGCTGCCAATGATTCAATTTTTTCATCGCTTTCAGTTTCCAGTATCTTGTAAGCAAATCCAAGCGTACGCATAGCCTGACTCTGGTAATCCAATAACTGTTTTTCAATAGAG
>CAJMQA010000242.1 GCA_905215395.1 uncultured bacterium
CCCAATAATGCCTGAGGCAGTAAAATCGCCAATACTGCATAAGCCAGCACCTCAGCACTTTTTGTCTCTATACTCAGCCAAAACATGACCGAATAACCGACAATAGCACTACTCAGGATAGAAAATATCTGTCCCGACCATATAATAATAAACTTTTTCTTCCAAAGTTCCATGATTGTATAATTAGTTATGTTACAGAATAAAATTATAATCTGGAATTTTAAATCCGGTCACTGAAAAACATTATTCTGCCCACAATCCTCATAACTAATTATTTTTTGAAAAGTTCACTACAAAGATAATTTTTTTATTCTTTATACAAAAAAATCCGGAGAAATCTCCGGATTTTACACATTCCGCAGAATGCTATCTTTTAGTATTAGGGGCAGCAGGTTTTATTAACCGCGGCATGGGAAGAGTATTTGCCATCTCGGCATTAATGGTCGAAAAAGTCCAGGCATCCCAGGAGTTATGACTCAACCGGCGACTGCTTGCCACTACCGGAGCATAATCAAACTCATCCGTTGCCGGCACTACGTCACCGTCCCCAAGCCAATAACTGGCATAGGCCTCCATCCATCCGCCCATCCAGTAATCTCCTGCATCGGCCGTTTTCATTCCATCAATGTCATCACTTTCCTTCTGCCAATACACACCATCCACAAAATCAGCCTGTGTCAGATGTAAAGAATTATTTTTAATGTCTATTTTTCCATCGTTATTTCCGTCATAACCAAATCCTTTGACGGTAACTCCTCCCCATTGTTCCGAAAGGATCAGATACAGACGGGGATCATCCTTAGCCACTGCTTTTAACATGTCTATTCCCATAACATCTGCATTTTTCTCCCAACGATACCCCCATGCGCGGTAAAAAACCTCGTTATCTGCCGGATTTAATAAATCCTCTCCGGTTACCCACTGGATCGTCAGTGCCGAATAATTCTCCCCTTGCCCCGTCCAATTGAGGATACCGGGAAACCGGAATTCTGTTTTATCATAAATCTCGACAGCTACTTTCTCTGTGATTTCTTCATCTACATTACTAACGTTCAGAACAACTTCTTTCGTTCCGATCTCTTCCTGAGTAAAATAATACACCGTGTCGGACGATACTTTTTCCCCATCTACAGACCACCAGAATGTACTCTCCAAAGGAGTGTTAATGCGTGCCTTTAATGCCAGTATTCCTCCCTGGGGTACAGCCAGAAAACCATTCAGGCTTTCAATCGAAAGAGTGGTCTTATTGTGAACATTAATAGACAGGGTATCTGTATCTGTTCCATCAGCATTTGTTGCAGTCAGAGCCACTTTGAAAACTCCGGTTTCTATAGAAGAAAACGCATAGGTAGAATCCTTCGATACTTCCTGACCGTCTACCAACCAATAAAAAGTAGTCGGTAGAGGACTGGATAATTTGACTTTCAGATTTATAATATCTCCCGGTAAACAAGAGTTTTTACCACTCAAATTGATGATAGATACTTCCGGAGGAGTCGGAATATATTTATCGTCTTCACTACAGGAAGCGGAGACCCATGCGAGCATCCAGGCAAGACAGATATAAATTACATTTTTTTTCATCGGGATTTTTATTTAAAGTTATAGGTAAAAAATATTCCGGCCGGAAATCTGGTATAATCATTGTAGGCAGCACTGATTAACGGTTTTGTACCACTGAAATCAAATATCGTAATTTGATTCGTCAGGTAATTTGGTCCAAATCCTTTCAGGGTATTCATCAAAACCCCTCCGGTAACCGGGTTTACAGCAACCGTATTGTAGACAATACCTGCATTATCCACCATATCCTTTACATCTACCATAAAATCGGTTTTATTCAGGCCGAATATATGCCGGTAAATCGTCGTACCCAAAGCACTCATATAGAGCGTATCGCCTTTTGCTGTAATGCTCGGAGCTGCAGCATAACTAGCAGCCAACAATTTGGATGCAGCAGCGTCTGCAATCACATTCGTCCGGACAATGGAATAATCCTTGGGATTGACTTTTAATATTTTAGCATTCTCACCTCCGGCAGCTGCACAAGACACCCATAAATTCCCGTCCGATGCCGGGATAACTCCGGAAATATTACTGTTCAATTCAATCCGTTGACTGATCGTATCCTTTCCGGATTCAATGACCAGAAGATTTTTATTTTGCGAGGCAAATACTTTCCCGTCAGCAACAGCCATCGTATTTTTTCTGGCACCATTTGTGTTTTTGATAAAAGTAAGATCCCCCGTAGAAGAATTAAAACGCCAAACTCCTTTGTTGTCACGCATATAAATATCATTTTCCGACAAAACCGCTATATGGGACGGCATACTCAATTTTCCATCCAACTCCTCCTGGAATCCACGTTCTTTCTTTAAGGTCTCAGCATCGGCAATGACCAGATAACCATCATATCCCCCATTCTGAGCCAGAATATACATTTTCTTGTCCTTGATAAACAAATCCTGACTACAACCTCCCAAAAAAGTACCGTTTACCCTATAATACACACTGTCCATAATCTCTCCCTTTGGGCCGATGAAAATCAATGTACTGGTCAATCCATTCAGAACGCTTCCTTCATTCAAAATAAATGTCCCATAACGATATTTTCCATACACTTCAATAGAAGAAAACGCAGAAACTTCACCATCGGCATTGGTGGCTTTTAAAGATACTTCGTATTTCCCCACTTCTTTTTTTGTAAAGGTGTAGACAGTATCGGTAGAAACTTCTTCACCATTCACTGACCAGCTCAAAGTGGTCGCCAAAGGACTGTTAATTTTGGCTTTTAAAACGATCGTATCTTCCTGCATAACACACAACTCTCCATTCGAACTTACTATAGACACTTCAGGAGGAACCGGAACGTACTTCTCATCGTCATTACAAGAAATTAACAGTCCAGATAACACACAAAACAATAAAATAATAACTTTTTTCATGATTTTAATAATTGAATTACTTTGATATATAAATATTTGTCATTGATCAAAACTCCAGCATCAGCGAAAACAGGCAATTCCGCAATGGCATCGGATAATACTGCGTCGACTCATAATAGGTGTCAAACAGGTTATCCACCCGGATCTGAGGCGTCAATTTCATTCCATTCCGGAAATGATACCGATATCCGAGCAACACATTATTCACTGCATAAGGGTCAGTTGCATACGACTGATCGGTCGTGATAAAACGCCTTCCGATATAGGTCATCTGCCAAGAAAAAAAGGCCTGTTTATAATCACATACCCAACGGATATTCCACTTAAACCTGGGGACATAAGGAATTTGCTTCATATAAGAATGGTCGTCCACATGCTGCTTTTTACGGGTACGCGATTGCGACCAGCTATAATTACCGGAAAGTGAAGATTCGAAATCTCCGTACCGGAAAGTCGCTTTCCCATACAGTTCAACCCCATTTGAAAGTACATTCCGCTTATTCTGGGGAGTCCATATCCATTGGTTTCCATCCTTGGGCAACCATAAAATCCAATTGTCGATATACATCAGATAACCGGAAACTTCAGCATCCAACGAAAAGTAGCGGTTCAATTTTTTCCGGTAAGCCACAGAAGCATCGTATGAATACCCCTCTTCCGGCTTGACATCCGGATTACCTCCGGGTCTCCAATACAGGTCATTCATACTGGGAAAACGATAATTATAGGCCATACTGCCCTTAAGCTGCAATTCTTGCCTCAAAAGATTAAATACCATTCCGGCCGACCAGGTTGAAACATTCCGGTTATCATTGCGCTCAAACATATATTGACCGTTTAATACCAACCACTCTAAAGGAGTCCATAACAAGGAAGCTTGCCAGGAGAGTACATTGCGACGATGTTTAAAAGGAGGTTCCACCTGTGGAATATCAAACTCTGTATCATCAATTTGATATTTGGAGGAATCGATATCTATATAACTGCTGACACGGATCAGATCGTGAGAATAGCTCAAAGTCGTATTCAATACCAAACCTTCAAGCGGTGTACAGGAGTAATCTGCCACCCCCATCATGGTTTTTGAACCGTTTTTACTCCCTTTGGGATCGAACAAATTGCCATCATAGTAAATATCATAGGTTTGACGGTAATACAACCAGGCCGCTTTTACACGCAAATCATGAATACCCCGACTGAAATCTAGTCCGGCATACCCCCGGAAATTAATTTCCTGTTGTTTTTCATGCGAGCGGTTTACTACCCCCAGAGGTTGTGGCAACTGACGTTCCCCCTCCTGATACCAGGCTATTGTTGTCAGACGCGTATAAGGCGACAGGCGAAAATATCCCTCCTGCATCGCTCCGGCTTGCAAATAACGGGCATCTTCCCGCTTTTCCCTGAACGGCGTATTGGTCAATACCTTGTTCAGATAGGTATAGTTATTATCTGAGTGCTGGTAATACAAACGCGTTTTGAAGACAGACTTCTCTCCGCTCACATTTACCTGTCCTCCAGCCGTATAAGTATTGTATGAACCATACTCCGCCAAAGCCCGGCCATTCACTCCCTTGCTCCAGTCTGCATCTGTAAATAAATTCACACTTCCCCCTATCGCTCCGGTACCGCTTTTCACGTGACTACTCCCATAATAAAGGTTGATATTATCTGTAAAAAAGACCGGAATCTGTGAGAAATCGAAGGTTCCCGACATCGGAGGCGTAATATTAATGCCGTTCCAGTTTACACGGGTCTGAGACGCACTGGCACCTCTGAAAGAAGCCGTAGACAAAGCTCCCATTCCCATACTTTTAATGTAAATAGCCGAATAATCGGTCAAAAGCTCAGCCAGCGAACGTGTCTTATTGGCCTGTATGATCTCCGGGTCAATACGCATAATTTTAGCTCCGGCATTCGCTTCATTCATTCGCTGAATACGCTGACCTACAACCTGTACTGTATCTATCAGCAAGTGCCAGGCTATCGAATCTTCAGCCTGTGCAACGGCTTGTTTAGTATAACAAGTTATACAACAAACACACAATACGATGAGTAACTTTCTATACATACCTTATATTCAGATATTATTCTTCCGGGAAATATACCTGACCGGGGTATACTCCTACCCGATAGCTGCGTATCGACTCATCTTTCCGGTAATTACGGATAAAGCCACGTTGAGCCGTATAATCCAGACAATCACACAAATACACCTCCCCCCGGGGACTGACGCTGAAACCATACATCATATTGGCACCAGGCAGATCGCAATAATGCCTGAATTCCCCGTTTTCCACATTCATCCTGTAAACACTTTGTTGTGTTATTATACCATCAGAAGACAATTGGGCGCAAGTCTTTACATTAAAATAAATCCAGGTCAATGCAGGATCAATATCTGTACGGTTATAGTCGATTACGCCTACGACATCTCCCAGTTGCGGGTTCACTTTATCTCCGAAAGGCAAGCGGTATGAGGCCACCACTTTTTCCGTTTCCGGATCTACACAAGTCAGTACAATACCTGCGAATTCATTCCCATTCTTCTCATTCATCAAGGCCCAGAT
>CAJMQA010000243.1 GCA_905215395.1 uncultured bacterium
TCTTCTTCACCTCCTCCCTGAACTGTTGTAAAGTCAGATTTCCCAGGGCATAGTCGCTCATCAGACCTTCCATCCCCACACCTCCGCTGATATATAAACCATCATCATAGCATTGCTGAGTCAGTTCCACCCTTTCCCGGGAATCCATCAGGTCAAAATCCCGGTAAGCAGGACGCAGGCTGACAGCCGAAGTATGCTGATAAGAAATATTGAAACTATTCCGTTTTCCTCTTTTTGTCGTCACTACAATCACCCCATTGGCTGCCCGTGTCCCATAAATCGCTGTAGCCGAAGCATCTTTCAGTACTGTAATACTCTCTATATCGTTGGGACTTACTCCCCCGATGGCTGAATTAAACATGTTCATGACATCCGGACTATTCAGTTCTGCGACAGTCACAGGCACAGAATTTTCCAGCATTACTCCGTCCAGTACCCAGAGCGGATCAGCATTTCCGGCTATTGTTGCCGTTCCCCTGACCCGTATTTTAGGAGCAGCCCCGGGAGCAGCAGAAGTATTTACTACGGATAATCCGGCCAGTTGTCCCTGCAACATATCCTCAATACTGGAAGCTCCCACCACATTCAAATCTTCTGTTTTAATGGTTGAAACAGCACTGGTCAACTGCCTTTTCTCGATCTGCTGATAACCAGTCACTACCACCTCCCCGATTTCTGCAACAGCATCTTTCAGAACCACACTCAGCATTTCTTCCCCACGATACGGTATCTCACGCGTTTCCATTCCCACAAATGAAAACACCAGCACCAGATCAGGCATATCTGCTACCTCCATCCGGAATTTTCCGGCATTATCCGTAGATACCCCGACGGTAGAACCCTTGATAACCACTGAAACTCCGGGCAACGGCATTTCCCTCATATCCTTTACAGTTCCCTGTATGATAATATGGGGACTCTGTTGCTGTTTTACCGGACGGATGACAATCGTTTTATCCAGAAATTCATAGGAATAACCATCCTGCAAAATTTCCTTCAATAACTTGCTCACCTCCATTTTACTGTCTGTCAGTCTGATTTTACGGGTAACATCCAGTTCATCGTCGCTATAAAAGATATCATATTTCAACTGTCTGTTGATGGCTGTAAAGATATCTTCCATTGTCAGCTCGTTCAGGTTCAGGGTAACAATCCCTCTCTGGCCATACACCGAAGCACTCACCTGAAACATGCCCAGAAAAAAGAAAAAAGCAATCAATTTCATAAGCAGCAACCATTTTTTTATTCTGCCCGACTGGCAGAAACGATCCGAATCATCATTTTTTTTCATAAATTTGTAAATTGAAGTTAGTAATAGTCTTTAACCAGCCACGGTCAATGATTGGTTTCAGACATTATCGATTTATCAGGGATAAGAGTCGCAACCTCTTATCCCTTTTAAATTTTACTGACAATAATCTTCTTCCCTTCCACCTTAAAGCGGATATCGGTAGTCATCTCCAGAAAACGCAGGGTTTCAATCAAGGGCCGGTGTTTATTGACCGTTCCCGTAAAACGCATCTGTTTTACCATTTCATCCTGATAAATCATGGTAAAATCATACCAGCGTTCCAGTTTTTTCACAATCTCTTCAAACGTATAAGCTTTGAAGTAAAATTTTCCTTCTACCCAGGAAGTATACACTTCCGGATCGACCTTTACCAGATTTTCCAGGCCGGTAGTACAGTCAACCGAATATTGCTCGGAGGGCTTCAACACGACTGTTTTCCCTTGTCCGGAAACCCTTACACTTCCTTCCACCAGAGTAGTCTGCCAATATTTATCTTCCCGGTAAGTACTGACATTGAAACTGGTTCCCAATACGGTAACCGCCCCGTTTTCCGTATAGACATGAAAAGGAGCCGCTGCATTTTTCTGTACTTTAAAAAAGGCTTCCCCATCCAGCTGCACTTCCCTTTTATTCTCTGCAAACTGAACCGGAAAACGCAAGGTAGTTTCCGAATTCAGCCACACCTGCGAACCATCGGGCAATATCAGCGAATATTCTCCTCCTTTAGGAACAATCAGGGTATTATACTCCACAACCATGGAATCTTTTATTGAACCGGCCTCATATTTCAATCTTCCGCCCGAAGTATCATTAGTAATGACTATCCCTAACCCGGTAATTTCCCGGGTTTCAGTATGAGTATCCAAGTTAATTTTCTCCCCGTTAGCCAGAATCAGTTCCGCTTTCTGTGACCCCGGCAAAATCGTATCCGTACAATTTACCGCCAGCGTCAATTCTGTTCTGCCCCGGTTTTTATTCCAGACCCACACAGCTATTCCCAACACTACTACTGCCGCAGCATACCGGCACCACACCGGCACAAGTCTCCGTGAAGCCGTCCGTTTCTCTATGACCCTCCAGGCTTTTTCCGTATCGAATTCCTGCTTCTCTTTCATCGCCCGGCGCGATGCAAACATTACTTTCAATAAATGCCGCACCTGAGGATCGTTGTATGCTCCCTGCCCCTCTTCCTGCTTATTTTCCTTTCTCCACAAAGCAGAAAGCCACTCCCACATATCTTCTGAAAATTGCACATTCATTACCTTTATTTTTAAATTTTATATAAAGGCAATTAAGTATTAAAAAAGGGTAGGTGAAAAAATAAAAAAACGGTAATAACTACTTTTTGAAAGTCGTCGCACAAGCCACAAAAAACAAAATTGCCGGATTTTCAGGAACAGTCACTTTTTCCCGGATTTCCCGGTACGCCCGTAAAATATGATACTTCACAGTATTCACGGATATTTGTAGTTCCTCGGCAATTTCCCGGTATTTTTTCCCTTCCAGACAGCTTTTCATAAATACAGTCCGGCACTGAGGTGGTAAATTTTGAAGAATACTCCGGATTTGTTCCAGTTGCAGTTGCTCCTCTTCGGAATACTCCGATTTCGACAAATCCTCCCAGAATTCAGTCAGCAAACGGCTGTGGCTCCGCTCTACGGCCTTATGTTTCAACATATTTAACACCCGGTGTTTCACTGCCGAGAACAGATATCCCCGGACAGAATCCTGCATATGAATCGATTTCCGGTTGTTCCAGATATACACAAATACGTCCTGCACAGCATCCTCCGCTTCACCCTTCCCGTCCAGATAAGTCCATGAATAGTCGCACAAAACGGTATAATACTTCTGAAACAAGCATTCAAAAGCATTCCGGTCTCCTTCTATAATCGCTGAAAAAAGTTGTTTGTCTGAATCAGTATTTCCCAGATCACCTATCATACGACAAAGATAACAAGTATCCTCTTATAAACAAACAGCAACCTTCGGGAAACGTTTCCGCTAATCGATAACAAAAACGCACAACCAGACACAAACAGGATCCACACTGGTCTTTTCCAGCCGGTGTTTGCAGTTCTTGGGGAGAAACAGATAATCTCCCGGTTTGAGGGTCACCATACGATCCTCGAACTCCAGAGTAGCTTCGCCCTGAACCAGGAGAATAAACTCATCATTTTCCTGATCGTACCAGAATCCCTTGGGAGAAGTATGTCCCGATGAAACAATCCGTTCTATCCGGCAATTGGGGGATTTCATCAACACATCGAACTGTTCTTCCTCCCCGGCTTCACCTATATTTGATAATATATTTTCAAGCTTCATAAACTTATTTTAAATCAGAATAAAAATCAGAAAAATAATTTCAATTTAATACTTTTTACTATGTTTTTCCGACTGATTATAACGTCACAAAGATAAGATTCTTCTCTCAACTAACAATCATTTTCTATCAACAATTATTTTATCCCCTAAGGGCTATTTTGCCGGACCTTTCATAAAAACTTAATTTTCTCCTTTCAGATTCGGAAGACTGATGTGGTATTGGACAGCCAGTACACGTGTCAGGATCACCGAACCGGCCGCAAAGATCTGAGTCAGGGTTGGAGGCAACCCCAAAGCAAAACAGAGGTAGTAAACCAATCCACCAAATACACAGGCCAGCGCATAAATCTCTTTCCGGAAAATCAGGGGCACCTCATTGATCAGGGTATCCCGCAGAACTCCGCCGGCAGCTCCCGTCAGGGTTCCCATGATAATCCCCACCCACATCGGATAACCGTGTGTGATGCTCTTTTCAATGCCAACCACCGCAAACAATCCCAGCCCGATAGCATCGAAAATAAAAAACGTATTGTTCAGGCGGATCACATATTTTCCGAACATGATCACAAATCCCAACGCCAGGGCTGTCACAATCAGATAAGAGGACTGCAACATCCAGAAGGGAGTCACGTCCAGCAAAACATCCCGGATCGTACCTCCGCCAACAGCAGTCACAAACCCCACAACATATGCTCCGAACCAGTCAAAACGCTTGGCCGATGCCAGTCGTATACCACTGATTGCAAATGCAAATGTACCGATGTAATCAATAATAGTCAGAAAATCCATAGCCCTCAATTTTTCAGGGCGCAAAAGTATAAAATTCCGATCACTTTTTCATTTTTTCCAACTCTTTTTTCAAACACGACGGTAAATCGCTCACATGCTGATGACAAGCCATCTCCCGGCTATACATCCGGGCGATGCAATAATTAGTATGTTCACAGGCACAACGGGCCTTCTCATCTTTTTTCATCCGGTTGACAAAATCCGGCTCATTCAGCAACGCCCTGCCCATAGCCACAAACTCAAACCCATCCCCCAGTACTTCATCAATCGTCTCACGCGACACCAATCCCCCCACATACACTAGTGGTAATCTCAAGGCTTTCCGGAAAATCAGGGCATCGTTCAGAAAATAAGCTTCCCGGAAACTCTCCGCAGGAATCATCATCCGTCCGAACATCCTCACCCCTACCTTCAGCCACCACTCTTTCATATACCAGGTCATCGACCGGATTGGCATAGCTCCGCGCATCACATACATCGGTGCCCGGCTGACAAACCCACCACTCAGCACCAGCGCCTGCGCCCCATCCCGTTGTAAAGTCTTTGCCACCTCCAAGGTTTCCGGAATCTTCATCCCTCCGTTAAATCCATCCCTCATATTCATCTTCACCAATACTGCCATATCACTCCCGGCAGCCTCCATCACCTCAGCCATGACCATCCGCATAAAGCGCATCCGGTTTTCCAGCGAACCGCCATATTCATCCTTCCGGTGATTGGTATAGGGCGACAGAAACTGGCTAATCAGATAACCATGTCCGGCATGCACTTCCACAGCATCGAACCCGGCTTCCCGGGCCAGTCGTACAGCCTTTCCGAAAGCCCGGGCCATCTCCGGCAACTCATGCTTTTTCATCCCCCTGACCAAAGTTGGAGAATAGATATTAAAACCCGAAGAAGCTGAAACCGGCCGGCATCCGGCCATCTTCCGGTGGGACATATTACCACAATGCCCGATCTGTATGGAAACAACAGCCCCTTCCCGGTGTATGGCATCAGTGACCTTCCGCAAATCCGGGACAATCTCCGGCCTTAGCCACAACTGATGGGGAAATGACAGACCGCTCCGGGTCACGGAAGCATAAGCC
>CAJMQA010000244.1 GCA_905215395.1 uncultured bacterium
CCTTTACCATGTTTCATAGCTGTGGCTACAGAACTTTTCAACCGTTTCTCATCCACATTATCCACCAGTAATTTATCCACGACAATTTCAATATCATGGATCTTATACCGGTCAACACTCATGCCCAGCCCAATTTCCCTGATCTCTCCGTCTATACGGGCTGAAATAAATCCCTTTTTCCGCAGATTCTCAAACAGATCCTTATAATGTCCTTTTCGACCTTTAACCATAGGGGCCAATAAAAGAATTTTCTTACCGGCAAAATCCTTCTGTATCAGCTCCAGGATCTTCTCGTCGGTATATTTTACCATTTTACTTCCGGTAACATAAGAATAAGCTTCTCCTGCCCGGGCAAAGAGCAAACGTAAAAAGTCATATACCTCTGTGGTTGTACCGACTGTAGAACGGGGATTTTTATTGGTTGTTTTCTGTTCTATGGAAATGACAGGGCTCAATCCTGTGATCTTGTCAACATCCGGGCGTTCCAGGCCCCCCAAAAACTGACGGGCATAAGCCGAAAAAGTTTCCATATAACGCCTCTGTCCTTCCGCATATATAGTATCAAAAGCTAAAGACGATTTTCCGCTTCCGCTTAAACCTGTAATCACGGTTAAATTATTCCGCGGTATAGTCAAATCTATATTTTTCAGATTGTTTTCACGAGCACCATAAATCCTGATTTGCCCGTCTTCTTCCTGCATTCCCTTCATTGTTTTCCTATATTACAAATAACTGACAAAGGTAAGGGAAAAAAAGATAAAAGATAGGAGTAAAAAGATAAAAAAGATAAAAGGGAGACATTTTCGTAAGGACTTTAAATCGGATATATGCTGGGGTTAATGAAAAGATGTTATTATATGTGCGTGCGTCTGTGTGGTGTATTTTATGCGTGGTGTATTATCCCCGTAGACCATATTCCAGCATTTAAAGAACTCTTGCGAAAATCAGCTTGTTGATAAGCTTCCCCTCCCCGTGGTGTGTGCTAAATAATCTTAATCTAAATAACAGCTAAAATAAAATCATAAATTTCAATCATCATTTACATCTATTTTTACGGATTCTCAAACTTCAATGTTACATTTTCCTGATTTTTTTTGAAAAAAAAATCGATTTTAGTACAAATACTTGAATATCAATACATATCAATTTATTTATTTTTCCATTTTAATTTTCTTAACCATTATATTTCCGTTAATCACTCTTCAGTTATACCCTATCACAAACCGGTATTGGAGTGACCCAATGGAATCCGCAAAGCCGGAATATACAGGATGTCATTGGTACTTAACAATAAAAGCATATTCTTTTATTAAACACATCCGTATCTGGCAAAATAACGAGTGGTATTAATATAAATATTACGGAACTTTAAAAACCGGCGGTTCTGCTTTATGTCGAAAAAAGTTCCAGTTTCTGGTTTACAATTCCGAAAGAGTAGATAAGAGCCAGAAAACTCTTATCTACTCTTGTTTAACTTTACAATCCTTTCACTCCCAGCAAATCCTGTACCACAACATCCAGTTCAGCTCCTCTTACTCCCCCACACACGATTTTTCCTTCCGGATCCAGTACTATACAATAGGGAACTCCGCTCACCTGATACTCTATTGCAACCGGTCCTTTGCGCCCCTTCTGGTCGCACAGTTGGTGCCATTCCATGCGTTCTTCCTCCACAGCCTTTTTCCAATCTGCATCCCGTTCATCGATCGACACACTAATCATATTGAAATCCTTCCCACACACTTCATAAAGATGTCTTAAATGAGGAATCTCTCCCCGGCAAGGTCCGCACCAGGATGCCCAGAATTCCAGCATATTATAAGCACCCGGTTTCACGTATTCCGAAAGCGTTACATTTTCTCCTTTCAGATTCTTCAGAACTATATCGTGATAGGTAACCCCACGGGCCACACACCGCATCCTATCCGCTGTCTTTTTTACATCTCCCATCATAGATGCATTTTGCATTTCAGGAGCAAATCCACTCATCAGTCCATCGATCTCACCCACTGTCATTTCTGACCGGGTTGAATTCAACAAATTATTCGCCAGCAATAAGGATACAACAGAGTTACTGTGAGCTTTGATAAATTCCCCGGTTGCCTTATTCAACTGAGCCTTGACAGCATTCAATTCCCGGACAATCTTCATCCCCTCTTCCGTGTTAAAAATTCCGTCCAGGGCAGGTACATGATACACCTTCAGGTATTCATTCCACAATGCCGTTTTCCTTTCCGACAATTCCCGTACGGAAGTTTTATATGCCTGATACAAATCCTGTGTAGGAGAACCGGTCAGCGTAACGTGGTGTTCCTTATTTACCGGCTCCCAGTAATAACTCGGCATACTGTCCATCCGACACTGGAATTCCATAGCCGTATTATCTGCAAAAAAACGGTAAGCCTTTAATGTCTTTTTGCGTTGATCGGTTTCCTCGGGAGTCATATCGACCACTAAACGGCAATATTTCGGATACTCGAAAGTCTGAGTCCCGTCCAGCTGGAATTTTTCATCTTTGATTATGGTAGAGTCCAGCAGTACGTCGGGATATGTATCAATATTATAAAGTTTTACCACATATCCGTCCCGGGCTCCCGGTAACGAACCGTTTATCCGATATACCTGGGGTTGATGACAAGCCATACATAACCCGGTCAAAGCGATAAAATACAATAGTTTCATATCTCTAATTCTTTTATTTAATGGTTAATTTTTGACATTGTTCTGCAAGCTGTTCCAGATCCAGCTCGTAATATTGCCGGTAATACTGCATCACCAGATTGTATTTCTCTTGCAAACGGGGCCATCTTTTCATGTCCGCATCCCGTTCCGTTAAGTCTTCCGTTAAGATCCAAGCTACAAAAGAGCCCCAGTCGGTATAAGGATATTTGCTGCTGGCGGAAGCACCGAAAGGTGATACAAATCCGCATTTCTTTCCGATTTCCCGGTTATAATTATTCGAGTAATCTAAACATACATCTTCACCTGTTTCATTCTCTGAATAATATAATCCTTTGGAGATTGCCCCAAAACGTTCCGGCAACGGAATACCTTTATAGGTTGTAAAAGCCAGCCCCCGGAAGAATTCATAAAAAATCCCCCATTTCCATCCTTTCAGGTTGTTTGTAAACTTGTCGTCGGTATCCTGGTCATTGTCGAGGTATCCGTAATAAATGATTCCCTGCATTTCTTCAGGCTTGGTATTGGAGAAAATCCTATCCCCGTTTTCATCTTTGTATTTATTATATCCTGGATTGATTTTCACTAAGACATGCCGTCTGTAGAGGTTACTATTCACCATCTGATCCGGTAAAAGGTCAAAGAACCCACTCAATAGAGTCAGGAATTTCTCAGCTACCGTTTCGTTTGCCGCCTGCATCGGAATAGCAGCCGGATTGTTTGCTGTAATCCCGTTTATTTGGGCATACCCGACCTCTGTCCTTAGGGCATCATCTCCGCTCAGGTTATAGTAGACATGTAAATCGTATTTCTGATAAAGGGCATAACACATTTTTTGTGCTTCGGCAGGACCGTTCGGAATGGCTGGAACAGGACCTGTATATTCCCATGTCGCTTCGGGGGTATCTTCTTTTGTACAGGCCATAGCCCCCCATATCAAACAACAGTAACAGATAAATTTATATAGATTCATTCGTTTCATAGCTCTATCATTTTAACGTGGATTACTACCGATTCCGGGATTTACACTCAATTCTCTCTTCGGGATTTGCAATACATAGCGGGGATCGTCTTTTTCCAGACGGGCCACCTGGTTTTCATAGCCGATACGTTCCATAGTGGGACGGGTTGTCCGCCTCAGATCAAACCAGCGATGCCCTTCCAGGCACAACTCCCGGCGGCGTTCAGCCTCTATGAATACCAACAAGGAATTTTGGTCGAAATCGGCGGCTTTTAGATCAATATAGGTCCCTTCCCGGAATTTTTCAACCCTCAGCCGATTCAGGTATCCGACCGCGTTCCCGATGCCGTTTTCCTTGTGAGCGTAAGCCTCTGCCAGAATCAAATACATCTCTTCAGTCCGGATCGTCCGGGTATAAAGACTGCCGGCATCCGGTCTCATCACACTGCCGATATTCGGAATATATCTGTTTTTGGCATAGATTAATTTAGGTTTTCCTCTCAAAGTATAAGTCTGCATAAAGTAGTAGCGTCTCACATCGTCCGGTTCGTCTTCATATTCCGCAGCCAGTTTTTTATTGACACTGAAGGTCGAAATGAAATGATACCAGCCCAAGGCAGGCACTACCTCGCTCAATCCATTCACGAACATGACATTATCATTGTCTTTGGCTAAATAATCCTTGCCCCATACCGTCGAGGCATTCCAGCTGCTGACAAAATTATTGTCCATACTGAGGCGGCGTCCTGCCTCATACAGATTGAATATCGCCGGATTTTCCCGGATGACCTTTTCTGCACATTCAATGGCTGCATCCCACTCCTGCATGTAGAGATAGACCCTGGCCAGCAATGCCCGGGCAGACAAAGCGTCGAACTTCAGTTTAGCAGGCTTGGAAATCGGATTGGCCTCCATCAGCCGGACTCCCTTTTTCAAATCTTCGACAATCAGGTCGTATACCTCTTTAACACTGCTCCGGGTATATGCCTTATCTTCTGCCGCAGTACTCAGATTCAGTGGAATACCGGGATCTGTGGCACAGGTTTTCGGATCATAAGGTTTGGCATACAGGTTGACCAGATAGAAATGGGAATATGCCCGCAAAGCATAAGCCTCGCCTTTGATATTCTGGCGGGTTCGCTCTGCACTTGCTTCGTTCAGTTCCATTCCGGCAGCTTGGTCGATATTTTCAAGCACGACATTGGCATAGAAGACGCTTTGATAAAATTTTTCAAAAGCGATATCTCCGCCGGGCATGGTTGCCTCGATATCCTTGTTCCACATATAGGCAGCCACATAAATATCTCCGTAATCGTCTCCCACCATGGAGTGGTCGGAAGCAATCAGATCCACATCGTCCGAGAGGATATCCAGGTAAGGAACCACCTGTTCCGTCAGGTATCCGTAATTCAGCAACTGGTCGTAATCGTCTGTCGTATTGGGTTTCAGTTTATTTTGGGGCACTTCTTCCAGATAAGACTCGCAACCGCCGGAAAAAATCCCTCCCAACACGACCAGCATATATAATAATCTCTTTTTCATAGCTTCTGTGTATTAAAAGTTTATATTCAGTCCCAAAGTGAAACTACGGGGTAAAGGCAATGAGCCATAAGCCGTTGTCGTATAATTGATGGTCTCCGGATCATATCCTTTCATCCGTTTGTCCGCCCACACAAACAGATTCTGAGCCTGGAGTTTCAGGGATATACCTCCCAGTTGACGGTCGCCCAGGATAATTTTCTGTACCAATCGGTTAGGAAGCTTGTATTCCAGCATCACGTTCCGCAGGCGTAAATAGTCTCCGGGCACGACAGTCGTCTGGC
>CAJMQA010000245.1 GCA_905215395.1 uncultured bacterium
CTCCATTCCCGATTATGCCCATTTGGCCACCGTAGGAGCAGGAGCGTCCTACAATAGTCTCACCGGTTTTCTGCCTTCCATCGGAAATGAAAACCTGACCTGGGAAAAGACACGTACCATCGACTTCGGAATCAAACTGGGATTCCACAACCGGTATAACCTCAATGTCAACTATTACCATAAACTGACTTCTAACATGCTGATGAGCATTCCCTATTCTCTGACCAGCGGATTTGCCAGCGGCTGGGGAAATGTCGGTAAAATGACCAATAAGGGAATTGAAATCGAAGCGACGGCAGACATTGTGAAAACCAAAGATTTTCTCTGGTCGGTCAACGCCAATTTTGCTTACAATAAAAGCGAAATCAAAGAATTATACCACGGTATACAAGAATATACAGAAGCCAACACAGGTATAAAATACGTCATTGGTCATGCTCTGGGAGAATTCGAGATGGTACGCTGGGCCGGAGTAAATCCTTTGAACGGGGATGCCCTTTGGTATACCAAGGAAGGTGAAATCACCAATGAATATAAAGCAAGTGATGCAGTACTGACCGGGAAAAGCTATCATGCCCCCTGGACCGGTGGTTTTTCAACCACACTGTCATACAAAAACCTTTCTCTGAGTGCACAATTCAGCTGGGTTTCCGGACGCTATATGATTAATAACGACCGTATGCAGAATGAAAGCAACGGCAGGGATGCGTCCACCCAACAAGCCAGGACACTATTGTACGACCGTTGGAAAAAACCCGGAGACATCGCTAAAATACCCCGCCACGGAATCGGACCGCAACTGGATACCCGCTTTCTGGAAGATGCCTCTTTCCTGCGCCTGAAAAATCTGATGCTGGCCTACACTTTACCCCAGGATTGGATGCGACGAAGTGGTTTCCTCTCCAATACCCGAATATACCTTCAGGGACAAAATCTATTGACTTTCACACCATTTACCGGAATGGACCCGGAATTTTCCCTGAATGTCTACCGGGCGGCATATCCGCTTTCCAGACAATTTACTTTCGGACTGGAACTCACATTTTAATCCTTTAAACAGTAAGATATGAAAAAAATTACCCTCTATATACTTATTTTCCTGACTTTGTCTTTGAGTGCCTGTCAGGATTTCCTGAATCCTCAACCGGCAGGCCAGATTCCGGAAAAAGACGCATTCACCAAACTGGCAGATTGCCGTTCAGCTATGAACGGGATTTATGCCCTTTGGAATACTCCAGTGTGATATGGCTTATACCGTGGTAGGTTTTATGGGAGAAAGCCAGGATATGTTCGAATGGAGTTACACTCCCACTACTGATGAGACAATGAATATATTTTACGCCCTGTACCGGATCAATAATGCCGTGAATTTCCTGCTGGAAAACTATCATCATGCCCTTATCAAAGAAGAAGAAAAAGAAGAATTAAATAATATTCTGGCTGCAGCCTACTTCAGTCGTGCTCTGGCCATGTGTGAACTGGTCAAATACTATGCTCCCGCGTACGATCCGGATAATGCCGCAAATCAACCCGGCGTCCCCATTCAGGACAAAGCCAACGACAATAGCGTAAAACCTGTCCGGGCCAGCCTGGCACAAAACTACACCCACATTCTGGAAGATCTGGCATTGGCTACCAAACTTTGTACCCTCGATGAGGCCGATGCTATTTACATCACCAAAGGCGCTATCGACGCTCTGTTCGCCCGGGTTTACCTATATATGGAAAACTGGAATGAAGCCGTCACAGCAGCCGGCCGGGTGATCAGCAACAAAAAATATGCTCTTGCCGATGCCACAGCCTGGCAGGGCTCCAACGACCCCAGCTCTCCCTTCACTGTGATGTGGTGGTTTGATCAAAGTAGCGAGATCATCTGGAAACTGAAATATACGCCAACCGATTATCCGGGAACTTTGGGTAAATTGTTCACTTTTAAAAATGGAGCAGAATACAAGATTGAATATACACCCTCTCAGGCCATCGTTAACCAATACGAAAATTCAGCCCAGATACTGGACTGCCGTCTGATCAACTACTTTGCATCAGCTATACTCGAAAACGAAGAGACTATTATTTTGAACAAATATCCCGGCAATCAGCAATTGGAAAGCGGAAGTCCGCTTTATGCGAATATGCCCAAAGTATTCCGTCTGGCAGAGATGTACCTGATCCGGGCAGAGGCTTACGCCCGCATGCCTTCTCCAAAGACAGCTCTGGCCAATGCAGACCTGCACTTTCTACGGGGCAAACGCATTGTAAATTATGCAAAGAAAGATCTAAGCGGTAATCAGCTTATTGAAGCCATCAAAACAGAACGGGTCAAAGAACTGATCATGGAAGGCCATCGTTTTTACGACCTCAAACGATACAAAGAGGGATTCACCCGTAAACCACAATATCTTTCTATTGCCCCCTATGACGCATTGTCCGTCAAGCCCGATAACAACCGCTGGATATGGCCGATCCCGAAACACGAGATAGATGCCAACCCCAATGTACAGCAGAACCCCGGTTATTAACCAGTAATGAAATACAGATATGAAAAAAATATATACTCTGATTACAGCTTTTATATTCTTCACCCTGTTTACCGGTTGCGAAGAAAATGATATCGCTACCTATTCGGGACCTGAATTTGTCCAGTTTGCCCAATCCACTGCGAAATTTTCTGTCAAAGAAAAAGGTGAAAAGACTTATGAACTACTGGTCGGAACCACCCAACCCTCCACCACTGATCTCACTTTAAGCATAGAGGTCGATACCAAAAACAGTACTGCCATAGAAGGCCGTGATTTCAGATTACTGACTCCGGTAGTCACCATTCCTGCCGGCGAGATAAGCACCACAGTCAAAATCGAAAGCATGTACAAAAACCTGACTCCGGAAGGAGTGAAGCTGGTTCTCCTCATCAAAGGAGCTGACGAACTGATCAATCCCCATTTCGGGAATTCCTGCACTCTCAACTTATCACAGTTCTACGAACTATCGATGGAAAAACTGGTAGGAACTTATGTGCAGAAAAGTACCGATCCGGATGGAAATTCTTATGAAAACGAAGTGTCTGTTAAAAAATTAACCGACAATTCCATAGAAATATACAACCTCAGCAATTTCGGGAGTACTGTAAAAGCCAATGTCAATTTTGAAGAAACAACGATTTCCATTCTGCCCGGTCAAGCCTTGCTCAAGGATTTCACCGATCCGGAAGGTAAAAACCACGGAGACCTGATCATGTTTAAAGCTGTACTCAACGGCTGGGAATTACAGGGTGTTTATGAAGACGAACCCATCCGGGGAGAATGCCGGTACACCGGACAGATTTTCCTGGATACCTGGGTACTGGGCAGCAAAAAAACACAATTATTCTTTGCAGCTTTCGAAAGGACTGTATTCACTCCCAAAAAATAAATACTCTTTGTCATGAAATTAAAATTACTTATTCCATGGCTTATTCCTTTATTCTTCTCTTGCTCACAAGAAAAGGAAAGCTTGCCCACCTCCCCCAACCCACCGGACAAATCCACAGAATTTGTCCCGGGGGTACTCTATGTGAAACTCAAATCAGGGAGTGAATCACAGATACAGCTCTGTAACAACTCTTCCGCAGCCTTCACCGGCTTGCCGGATCTGGACAGTCTGGCTCTCCGTATAGGAGCTACCAAAATCAGACGCCTCTTTCCTCCCGCAGGGAAATTTGAAAAAAGAACCCGGGCGGCCGGCCTACACCTCTGGTATCTGATAGGATTCGACCGGAACACCCCGGTAACCAAAGCCTGTAGCGATTTGTCCCGGCTGCCGGAAATAGAATATTCCGAACCGATACCGGCGATCTCCCCGGAAATAAGAGGAAAAGCCACACCTGTAAACTGGCAACTACCACTTCAGGCCAAAACCAACTATCCCTTCGACGATCCCCGTCTACCGGATCAATGGCATTACCACAACGAAGGAATTCTGCCGGACTCCCGGGCCGGAGCCGATATCAATCTGCTGCCCGCCTGGAACATCACCACAGGATCTCCAAAAGTAATTGTTGCCGTCGTCGACGGAGGAATAGATGTGACTCATGAAGACCTGCATGATAACCTATGGATCAACGAAGCTGAAAAAAACGGTAAACCCGGTATTGACGATGATAACAACGGCTATATAGACGATATATATGGCTATAATTTTGTCGATCAATCGGGCAATATCGTCGCCCAGGATCACGGGACCCATGTAGCCGGAACAGTAGCCGCCGTTAACAACAACGGTAAAGGAGTTTGCGGAGTGGCCGGAGGAAGCGGTAAACAAGACGGCGTGCGCCTGATGAGCTGCGAAATCTACAAACCCGATCCCAACAATCCGAATAACGACATCGGCACCACTTTTGTACCGGAAGCCATCAAATACGGAGCCGACAACGGAGCCGTCATCAGTCAGAACAGTTGGGGCTATCAATTCAAACCGGGTCAGATTCCGGATTTACCAAAAGCCACCCAGGATGCCATAGACTATTTTATCACACATGCCGGTATAGACGATAACGGCCAACAAACCGGACCGATGAAAGGAGGAGTTCTCATTTTCGCTGCAGGAAACGAAAATACTTCCATTAAACAATATCCGGCCGGTTATAGTGAAGTCATCAGTGTAGCAGCCATGTCACCCGACTTTACCAAAGCTTCCTATTCCAACTACGGCAATTGGATCACCCTGACCGCCCCCGGAGGCACAGCCCCTTACTCCGGTCACTATACTGAAGCACATCAGGTATTGAGTACCTTACCCGGAAACCAATATGGTTATATGCAGGGAACCTCCATGGCCTGCCCGCATGTTTCCGGAATCGCAGCATTGGTCGTATCCAAATACGGAGGCGTGGGATTTACTGCCGGTCTGCTCCGGATACGTCTGCTGAATGCCTCTAAAAATTTGCTTTACGAATATAATCCCAAATTCAGCAACCAGCTTGGGAAAGGATGTATCGACGCAAACCTGGCTCTCGGACAGGATGAAGGCATTCCTCCCGAAGCTGTTACCGACCTGCGGCTGAAATGGCTGCCGACACGCCTAACCCTGGACTGGACCATCACCCGGGATGAAGACAACGTCGTACCCATGCGTTACGATCTGGCTTACTCTACCCAGGAACTGGATGAAAACCTGGATTATAAAGACTTACCATCCCATGTAAAGTTACAAGCCATCAATATCGGTAAAGCACAACCGGGCGACCCGTTCAGCTTCACTCTGACCGGATTGCAGGAAAATACCACCTATTATCTGCAATTGACAGCTGTCGATCCTTTCGGCAACCGTTCCGCAGCTGCCCCGGGAACAGGTAAAACAACTCTTGCACAGCTACCTCCTCTCAATTGCCGGGGAAGCGGCGAATTCCTAATGTCACGTTACGGTACCCATTCCGTAGTCTATGATG
>CAJMQA010000246.1 GCA_905215395.1 uncultured bacterium
AAGCCTCACCCGCAAATTAAAAATTGATCAGGTACGATTCTATTTCAGCGGAGAAAATATTGCCGAATTCACCAAACTGACAAAGAATGTTGACCCGGAAGCTCTTGGAAACGGAGGAGAAAACCTTGTACATCCTATGCAACGGGTATTCTCATTTGGTTTAAACCTGAATTTCTAAAAATCGAATAAGTATGAAAAAGAAAATATTATATATAGCTTTAGCATTGATAAGTCTGAGTAGTTGCAATGATTCTTTTCTGGACAGATTGCCTGAAACGTCACTAGTTACAGAAAATTTCTTCAGATCCCCTTCAGATCTGGCATTATTCGTCAATAAGCTCTACCTAAGTGAATCTCCTAAATACTGGGACCCGGGAACAGATAATGTAGTTGCATCCGAGAAAGATGAAATATTAGACCTTATTCGAGGTAACATCACACCAGAAACAGTCGGAGGATGGTATTGGGGACAAATACGTGAACTAAATTATTTCCTTGATAATGCCGACAAAGCCCAAGGGAGCCAGGAACTGATTAACCACTATATCGGTATCGTACGCATGCTACGCGGATTGGAGTATTATGAGAGAATAGTAAAGCGCTATAGCGATGGCCCCTGGTATGAGCATGTACTAAAGGATACCGATACAGAGTTGTTGATGAAAACACAGGATCCCCGGACATTCATAGTAGACAAAATAATGGAAGATTTGGAATTCGGTGTTCAAAACATACTGCCAGATATAAAAGACAGAACAGTCTATAACAAATGGTATGCATATGGTCTACTTGCCCGAATTGCCTTACACGAAGGTACATTCAGAAAATATCATGATGAACTGGAACTACAGAGTTCTGCCGATCAATTCCTCGAAAAAGCAGTAAATGCCTGTGAAAAGATTATGGCAAATACCACCGATTTCGGGATTTATACCGATGGAGGCATTGATGCATATGGCAATATGTTCATCAGCAATAATCTGAGCAAATGCAAAGAGATACTTTTATTTAAAGATTTCAGTTATGACCTCAATATTAAGCATGATGTAGCCATGAATGTATTTTCCTACAACACCGATTTGAGCCGTTCTCTAATGGAAAGTTATCTGATCAAGAAAGATGGAAAAGCAGTACCATTCTCATCGATAGACAACTATAAAACCAAAACATTCATGGAGACATTTGAAGACAGAGATCCTCGTTACCGCCAGACATTTATGTATCCGGGATATATCCGTCCGGGTGATGCAAAACCATTTATACCAAACCTGAATCTGGGGGGATATACGCAAATCAAATTTGTACCGCAAGACCCTCAGCAAAACCAATGGGGATGTTCTTACAACGACCTGCCATTAATGAGACTAGGCGAAATACTACTTATCTATGCAGAAGCAAAGGCCGAATTAGGCACACTGACACAAGCAGACTTAGATAAAAGTATCAATCAGCTTCGTGACCGTGTAGGTATGCCACATATGGTATTGTCCGAGTTAACCATTGACCCGACTCTGGAACAACAGTATCCGAATGTAAACGGCAACCTCAAGAACGCCATCCTCGAAATCAGGAGAGAAAGGCGCGTAGAGCTGGCTTGCGAAGGTTTCCGTAAAGATGACATACTCCGTTGGAAAGTCGGGAAATTGCTCGAAATGCCACAGGGAGTATACATTGCCGAATTGAATACCGTATTTGATGTAACAGGGGATGGAGTAACCGATGTAGGTGTCTTCCTGAATAAAGAATCTGTAAAACCAATCTATAAAAAGAAAGTTCTTTATTACCTGGAAGAACAGGGGGAGAAAACCAGTATTTCACTTTCGGAAGGAGATCATGGTTATATCATATTGACCAATGATATTACGAACCCGAAGAAATTCATTGAACCCAAATATTACTATTATCCGATTCCAAAGACCCAATTTACATATAACCCCAATTTACGCCAAACTATTTTCTGGGATAAATAACTAATAATCAGGTAAACATTCTCTTTTTGCATGCCATTAAATAGCATGCAAAGGGGGAGTATTACCCCTAAAAGCCGCTTAAAATGAAATATCTTTTAATTGTTTTATCCGTAATTATTACCTTAAAACTAAGTGCCAAAGAAGTCATCATTGACTTCAATGATCCGGCAAATTTCTACGAAGGATATCTATTTTCCAACGGGATAGAAGGCAAAGCATTGGACATTAGTACAGCTGCCTATTATCGTGCACCTCTACCTATAAATCAGATAGATTCTATCGACATGTCAGGTTCATTCTCTATTGGGATATGGGTGAAATCAGCCGATACATACAATGGATTGAAACCACTGGTCACCAACAAAAAATCCCTTGAAATGAAAGATCCGGGATTTATGATTGCTACTCAAGAAAATGGCTCATGGGCAGCATATTTCACCGATGGCAAAAACTGGCAATGGGATTATAAACCGACCGTAAAACGTCAACCGATCAACGATGCGAAATGGCATTTCCTGGCTATTACCCACTTTGCAGAAAAACAGGAAATGAAAATGTACTATGACGGTAAAAATGTAGCTACTTATTGCACGAACGGTAATGTAAATCTGGCCACTTCCAATCCGTTACTTTTAGGCAATAAAGCAGACGAACAATGGCACAGTTTTAATGGAATGCTGGATAATTTTTCATTCGCAGACCGTATAAAAAGTGATGCAGAGATAGCAGAGGAATATTTCAGGTATACAGGTATCCGGCAAGAAGAGATATTACCGGAATTTACTCCGAATATTAATCTTATGGGATTCAATATCTTTCACGGAGGTCATGAACTTGGCGAACAGGTAGGAGTAAACCGGGTCGTAGATGTTATCAAAGCATCCGGAGCAGACATCATAGGCATGATCGAGACATATGGTGCAGGACCGGAAATTGCCGATGCACTGGGGTATCACTTTTATCTGAGAAGCTCTAATCTATCCATTATGAGCAAATATCCCATCGAACAAACCTGGGACATGTTTCAGCCATTCAACACATGTGCAGCTACAATACGAATCAGTAAAACACAAACCATCAATTACGTTAATCTATGGCTGGATTATCGCCCTATTACCGATGATCAAGTAAAGGCCCGGATTCCTGCCTCTGAGGTCGAAGCAGAAGAATTACCTACACGATATAAAGAACTGACAACAATTTTGAAAGACATGCAACCTTTCTTTGACCAGAAAGATGTTCCCTTATTCGTTTCAGGTGACTTCAACAGTGGGTCTCATCTTGACTGGACAGAAAAAGCCAAACATCTCTTTGAGGGATATGCTGTGAAATGGCCGACCAGCATTCTTATGCTTGAAAAGGGATTTAAAGATTCTTATAGAGAGTTATATCCCGATCCGGTAAAATACCCTTGCTTAACCTGGTCACCCATGTCAAAACTGGATATTCAGTATCGGATAGACTTCATTTACTATATGGGTAAGAACGTGAAGGTCACTGAATCAAAGATGATCGATCAACACCCGGTACGCTTTCCGTCAGATCATGCAGCTATGATTTCAACATTCAAATTTAAAAAGTAATTCCATGAAGAGATTATATAAAATATACCTGATTATCTTTATGTCATTACTGACAGGTGTACCTGCATTAGCTAATGAAGTAACTGCCATACTGCCTTATCCCAATCATATCTGTTGGAAAAAGGGTACATTCGACATCGGAAAACAGTTATACATCTATTCGAATGACCTGTTTAGTAGTGAAATAAAGAGAATTATACCGGTTCTGAAAAAGGAATCAGACCTGCTTTGTAAATTCACTAATAAGGAAAAAGCCAATCTGAAAATAGATATAAAAGAAGACCTGCCCCGAGAAGGATATTCAATTCTGATAAATGCTCAGGGCATCCACATTGAGGCAGCAACTACTACAGGAGTATTTTATGCTATTCAGACATTGAGGCAACTCATTAAAAAAGACGGGAAAAACCTGCAGTGTCCTTATGTTGAAATAACCGATTCACCAGCCTTTGGCTGGAGAGGTTTTCTACTGGATGAAGCCCGTAACTTTCAGGGAAAGAATGAAGTAAAAAAACTGCTTGACGAAATGGCCTTGCTCAAAATGAATGTATTTCATTGGCATCTAACAGATGATCAGGGTTGGAGAATTGAAATAAAGGAATATCCTCTTCTCACAGAAATCGGAGGGCGAAGAGATTCCACTCAACTGAACTGGTATGAAAGTACAGTCTATGATGGTAAGCCTGTGAGCGGATATTACTCTCAGAAAGACATTCGTGAAATCATAGCCTATGCAGCAGACAGGCATATAAAAATCATACCCGAGATAGAATTTCCGGGTCATGCCTCCGCTGCTATTGCAGCATATCCCTGGTTGAGTTGCAGTAAAAAGCAAATCTCCGTTCCCTGTGGCTACGGAGTATTAACAACCGCTTTCAATGTTGTCAATCCACAGGTGCAGGAGTTTATTCACAATGTTTTAGATGAAGTTATCGAACTGTTCCCCTCGGATATTATCCATATCGGAGGAGACGAGGTGAAATACGATGAATGGCTGGATTCTGAAGAAGTATTGCTATTCATGAAAAAAGAACAGATTACTTCACCGGCAGAATTACAAGTGTGGTTCACCAATCATCTCTCTGCTTATCTGGGTAGCAAAGGCAAAAAACTGATGGGCTGGAATGACATAACAGGTGATAAACTTCATGCTTTCCAAACCGGAAATGAAGTAAAAAGCCAATTGAATCCGGAGAATACAATTGTCCAATTCTGGACAGGCAATCAGAGCTTACTGGAAAAAGCTCTAGAGCGCGGTTTAAAGGTAGTAAACAACTCTTGTGAATATACGTATCTGAACTACAACTATGACAAGATTGTGCCCGGATTAGAGTATGCGCATACCCCTATTCCTTTAGAAAAAGCATACCGTTTCAATCCCGTTCCCGAATCCGTATCAGCATGGAAAGAACAAATTCTGGGATTATCATGTGCCATGTGGGGAGAATGGACAAATCGCCCGGATATCATGTACAAAATGGTTTATCCGCAAATAGCAACGTATGCAGAAACAGGATGGACTCAAAAAGAAAATAAAAATTTCGATAGGTTCCTGAAATCTCTGAAACCATTCTGGGAAAGATGGAAATCTGCCGGATACATTAAATAAATATCCCTATTGTTTTACTAAAAAATTAATCATTATGAAAAAGTTTACGGTATTATTAATTTGTGTGCTGGCATCATTCGCACAGCTATGGTCTCAAAACTATGCAAAAGTTTGGTTAGACAAGTTTCATTTCACTAGAGGAGAAGATATTGTTACTCACTACACCGGTGGATTCGGATTCCCAAAGGATAATATGAACATTGCACCCTTAGGACAAACTATTACCGGTATTCCCGGTCATT
>CAJMQA010000247.1 GCA_905215395.1 uncultured bacterium
CCTTCATTTCAAACCATTTCAAAGCTTTATCGGCCGATTTCAGAAACTCCGGATAACTGACAGGCTTAAGCAAATAATCCAGGGCATCCACCCGGAACCCTTCCAGAGCATACTGCTCAAAAGCCGTCGTAAAAATGATTCTGATCTGCCCGCCGAGGATACGGGACAATTCCAAACCGCTCAATTCCGGCATCTGAATGTCCAGAAAAATCAGATCCACAGATTCTTCCCTGATCCGTCGTAAAACTTCCAGAGCACTTCCGCACCGCCCTATCAGATTCAGGAAGGGAGTACGTTTCACATAACTTTCCAGCAAATCCAACGCCAAAGGCTCATCATCCACTATCAGACAATTCAGTTCCATACTTCGGAAACTTTAATAGGTTATACTCAGTTCCGCCGTATATATCTCTTTTTCCTGAGACAGTTCCAGCAAATAACGACCGGGATACAACAGCTCCAGACGTTTTTTCAGATTATCGATTCCGATACCGGAACCGCTGCGGTCATTGTCTTTTTTCGGGAAGTAACTGTTCTCTATCCGGCAATAAATATTCCCTGACCCTATCCGGAAACAGATGTGTATAAAAGACTTATCCGCCGGGCTCACCCCATGTTTAAAAGCATTCTCGATCAGAGTAATAAACAGCAAAGGAGCCACAACAATCCCATTTCCCTCCTCAGGCATATCTATGCGTAAATCCACTTTATCCGACAACCTCAGGCTCATCAGTTCTATATAACTCCTCATAAAAATCAATTCCTGATCCAGAGAAACAAACTGCTGGTTGTCCTCATACAGGACATGCCGTAATAAACGGCTCAGGTCATGTACTGCATATTGTGCCCGGTCCGGATTTATAGCAATCAGAGAATAAATATTATTCAGGGTATTGAACAGGAAATGAGGATTCAACTGGCTTTTCAGATTCTGTAATTCAGCTTCAGACCTGGCCTTCTCCAGTTCTTTCTTCTCTCCTTCTATGACATACCAATTCTCAGTCATCCGCACGGCCACACTCAATGCTGCCGTCAAAGCCATCATCATCACATCCCGGAAAATCATCATCATCTTCGGAGGTCCTTCTCCCCCGTGTCCGTCATCAGCCAGAAAATGACTGAAATAATAATTATGCCAGAAATCCAGTAAGAAATTCAGAAAAACAAACAACACCAGATTGATGAGTAAAAAATGAATCAGTTTTTTACGGAACAATACCCGGTCAATCAATACACAGTAATTGGCATAAAACACAATCATAAAAGTAACAGGTACAAATATATACCCTAAATACCTCGTCCAGGTCATCTGCCCGCCTTTCCAGGTAAAGAAAAGGGGGAAACCGAAGATGATTCCCCAACCAATGATCTGTATAATATACCGTAAAACTTTATTCTTCCTCATAATCACACAAAAATAATATTTTTATTCATATCTGATAGCCTCGATAGGATCCAGATTTGAAGCTTTCTGAGCCGGATACCAGCCAAAAAAGACACCCGTCACGGTACAGACGACGAAAGACAGAATCACTGAATATACTTGTACATAAACCGGCCAACCGGCAAAGAGTTTCACCATCCAGGAAGCTCCGATGCCCAGAACAACTCCGATAATACCCCCCGTAACACTGATCAGAATTGCTTCAATCAGAAATTGTGCCAGGATATCCCTCCCCTTTGCGCCTATCGACATCCGCAAACCGATCTCCCGGGTACGCTCCGTTACAGATACATACATTATATTCATAATTCCTATACCACCTACCAGCAGAGAAATCCCTGCAATACAAGCCAGTAAAACGGTCATCATATCTGAAGTGGAATTCATCATGGAGCTCAGCTCCTGCTGGGAACGGATATTAAAATCATCATCATCAGAATCCCTCAATTTATGGTTCCGCCTCAAAATACTGGAAATCTCCTCTTCCGCCTGCTCCGTCTGGTCTTCGCTCACCGCAGAACAAAATATACTTTGTAAATGGGTAATGGCCAGAATCCGCTTTTGAATGGTCGTATAAGGTGCTAAAATAAGATCATCCTGATCCATTCCCATGGTATTATACCCCTTTGAAGTCAGTACTCCGATAATGCGGAAAGGTATTTTTCCAAACCGGATCACTTTTCCTATCGGATCCTCTCCATTCGTGAAAAGATTGTCCACTATCGTCTTCCCGACCACACACACCTTAGCCGAGCTTATGATATCCTGATCGGAAAACATATCTCCGTCTGCCAGGGAATATTTCCGAATATCCAGATAATCCGGATTAACCCCGTAAACAGATGTCGGATAGTTGTTGGCTCCGTAAATGGCCTGTCCACCGCTGCTTACTGAAGGAGAACAGGTAGCCACATAACGCGTTTCGTTTATTATCGAATTATAATCCTCCAGTTTAAGGCTCTGCATAGCTGACGGATCCTGACGGACTCCGCCCCGCATATCAGCCCCCGGATGAATCATAATCATATTGGCTCCCATTTCCGCAATCTGGGCACGGATGCTTCTCTTAGACCCCTGTCCGATCGCCAGCATTGTAATCACAGAAGCAACCCCGATGATAATCCCCAACATAGTCAGGAACCCTCTCATTTTATTATTTCCTAAAGCCCGAAGAGCTATCCTGAATAAATTCGTAAAATTCATATTCTTCCGATTATAGTGTATCAATCCTCTGCCTTTGGCAAGGCTGCCAGCGTATCTTTAGCAGAGGCAATTTTCTCATTCCGGGTATCCTGTACCACCCGTCCGTCTTTCAGAACAATGGTACGGCTGCTATAAGCCGATATTTCCGGATTATGGGTAACGAACACTATTGTACGTCCCCGGTAATACAATTCCTGAAACAAAGTCAGAATCTCAAAAGAAGTACGGGTATCCAGGTTTCCGGTCGCTTCATCCGCCAGAATCAATACCGGATCATTCACCAAAGCCCGGGCAATAGCCACCCGCTGTTGCTGACCTCCGGACATCTGGTTGGATTTATGATAAAGCCGGTCCTGCAATCCCACAGCATTCAAAGCCTCTACGGCCTTCATTTCCCTTTCTCTGGCTGAAACAGCCGGATTATACATCAAAGGCAATTCCACATTCTCAATAGCCGTAGTTTTTGCCAGCAAATTATACGATTGAAAGACAAACCCGATCTTATGATTTCTCAACTCTGCCCGGTCATTTTTTCCCATTTGCCGGACCGGATAACCGTCCAGCCAATACTCTCCGGCAGTCGGCGTATCCAGACACCCCAGAATGTTCAGCAAAGTAGATTTACCCGAACCGCTCGTCCCCATAATCGTCACAAACTCTCCGGGCTGAATCGCAAATGAAACTCCTCTCAAAGCATGTACAGTCTCACTCCCGACCAAAAAATCCCGCTTTATCTCATTCAATTCAATAATCGCACTCATAGACCTTTTTACTTATTTCTTTTTATTCTGTCCCGGATGTTTCGGCATAAAAGGACTGGATTCTGCCCCAACAGGCCGGGGTCCCCCTGCTGCCTGTTTTCCGGATTCCATACCCGTCACAATTTCCTGTCCCTCTGTCAGACCTCCCACGACCTCAACTGTTGAAGTAGTAGAAGTTCCCAGCTGTATCTCTTTTTCCTCCAGAATTTGTCCGTTCTTCAACCAAACTGTCTTCTGCAAAGCCGGATTATCCACATGTAAAGGTTTTAACAATACTCCGCTGGCTTCCGCAACCGCCTGTTCCGGAGCAAACTTCAGAGCTTTTGCCGGAATAGTCAATACATTATTTTTTTCCAGTGTATAGATAGATACTGTCGCTGTTAAGCCCGGTTTCAGTTTCAATTCCGGATTCGGGGCACTGATCACCACTTCATATGTCACAACATTCGACTCTACAGTAGCCTCCAACCGCACCTGTGTGACCTTTCCTTCAAACACGTCATTCGGATAAGCATCTACAGAGAAAGCTACCCTCTGTCCTTCCTCCACCTGACCTATGTCTGCCTCATCCACATCGGCAATAACCTGCATCTCCGTCAAATCTTTAGCTATAGTAAACAAAGTAGGGGTTTCAAAGCCAGCTGCAACTGTCTGTCCCTCCTCCACCTCGCGGCTGATCACCACTCCGTCAATCGGACTTGTTATGACTGCATAGCCCAGATTCCGTTTCACTTTCACAATATCAGCCTTCGCTTTTTCATAAGCACTCTTTGCCTTCTCATAATTATAGGTTGCAGTTTCATAATCACTGTCACTGATCAGCTGTTTCTCAAACAACACCTTACTACGGGCATAGTTCTTTTGCTGATATTCATATTCGGCTTTGGAATTTGACAACTGAGCAGCCTGAGATTCTAATTCTGCCTGTAAAGTCACTTTATCCATCTCTGCAATCAACTGCCCCTTCCTGACGATACTATTGTAATCCACATGTATCTTATCTACTATTCCGGACACCTGCGTACCGACCTCCACCTTGGTAACCGGCTCTACAGTTCCAGTTGCAGACACCATATCCGACATTGAACTACGGGAAACCTTTACCGTCTGCCAATTGATCCTCTCTTTCGAAGAGGCTCCCAAAAAGAAATAGCCACACAATCCCAGGGCAATCACTACCCCTCCTATGGTTATTAATTTATTCTTTTTCATAATATCTTGCTTTTATATGTTTATCGATCTGCATTTATTATAAATTCACTTCTTTTCCCTGATAAAAGTTCAGCAATTGTATGTTCAGTACCGCCATATATTTTGCCTGAGCTACTTCCAGCTGAGCAGACATATAATTATTCTTTTCAGTCAGCATTTCCAATGTATTTTTCATACCCAGATTAAACTGCTCCTGAGTTAACTCAAAGGAAAGTTTCACTGCATTCAGATTTTCCCGGGCTGAACGGAAACGATCCTGGGCCGAAACAGCATCCTGGTATACATTTTCAATGGATTTCAGCAGATCTTTCTGTACACTTTCATAGTTCAATTCAGCATTTTCAATATTCAGTTTAGCCAGGTTTACTGCCGTTTTTGTGGAGCGTTTGCTAAAAACCGGAACGCTCAGGGTCAAACCGATATTCTCACTCCAGTTATGTCTAATCTGTGAACCGACCCCAAAGCCAGAACCGGAAGCATGACTCGTTCCCAATCCGGCAGACAAATTCAAAGAAGGCAAATAACCTGCCCGTGCCTTATCTTTTTCTATCCCCGCAATTTTAATGTTCAGCTGGTTGTATTGAATCTCCGGCATTACCCCTAATGATGTGGTGTAGATACTCTGTTTCGCCGGCAATACAGTCAATACCCGAACCTAAGCAAGTTCCGGTACAGACAATTCCATATCTTCATT
>CAJMQA010000248.1 GCA_905215395.1 uncultured bacterium
TCTTTGCAGAAAAGGGAACAAATATTCTACGAAAGGAACTGACGACAGACGGATTACATCTGACGGAAGAAGGGTATCAGATATGGAGTAGGAAGTTGAAGAAATATCTTTAAGACAAAGACTTTCGGTCCCTTCCTCCCCCATCGTAACAGCACACAAATAACCTTTATAACAATATCCTATGAAACACAGTTTACTGTTCTTTTTATGCCTTTGGAGAATGATCGATTTATATTCTCAATGCAGTCTCACTTCTGAACTTAATAAATTCAGAGTCAATGACACCATTGTCAAACAGCAAATAGAATATAAGGCTCCTGGCCGGTCAGGCAAAGATGTACTTTGGGATTTCGGAAAATTATCTCCGATAAACAAGAAGTATACGCTCATTTATTCCGCCCGAAAAGGGGTTGATTCTATGATTGTAGGGCGAGAACACCATACCCGCTATTATTATGATTGGCAAAAGGATTCGGTATGGTTATGGGGATTTGAAAATTCAACTACTCAAATCGAAAACTCTAAACCTGAACTTCTTTTGCAGCTTCCCATGCATTATGGAGACAAAGTTCAAGGCTATTATCAGGGAGAAGGGAAATATTGCGGACGGTTACACATCTCTACGGTGGGACGAAATACGACCGAAGCCGATGCATATGGAATGATTATCTTACCCGGAAAAGATACTCTAAAGCACGTGTTACGGATAAAAATGACCAAATTAATCAGTGAAACGATTTCTCCCCTAAAGGTTCTATCCGAAAACATGAATACCCCGACTTACCGGATTCTGCCGGAAGATTCCATCGACAATATTATAAGACAGAACGAACGTACCATTATTGTAGAAACCTATCAATGGTACGCTTCAGGATATCGCTATCCCATCTTCGAAACAATACGTACCGGCCATCTGTCTGATAGTTTAAAAACAGCATATTTTTCTACGGCATTCTTCTACCCACCGGGCAAACACATGTATCTGCAAAGTGATACCGCCAATCTGGATTTACAGAAAAAAATACTGGCAGATACCGTCCATAAGAATGAGAAAGACGATCATAAAAGTCAAGACAACTCAAACGACTTACCTTTAGACTTTTCATACAATGTCTATCCCACCCCTGTGCAAACAGAATTAACTTTTGAATTCTATCTCTCTGACTATGCAGCTATTTCTTATAGATTGTACAACATAGCAGGCCAACAGCTTACTCATTATACCGTAAAAAATTACCCCGGAGGAGTATATCAACATTACATCGATATGGATAAATATCCCAAAGGAGAGTATATCCTGCAAATCTGTGTGAATGAAAAAGTATTCAGTGAAAAAATAATAAAAGGATAATACTATGAAAAAGATACTATTTCGAATCAGAAGCCTGATATTCTCAGGACTTATCCTATCTTGTCCGTTTTTCTCCCTATTTGCACAAGACGAACTAGTTCCTGTTATTACCAGACCCTCTTCCGAGGCTCTGGCTTTGGAAAAATATGGAGAAATACCAACCGACCTTTACACAGGAAGGGTTAATATAGATATACCGCTACTCAATATTACAGAACATAACATCGAAATTCCTATAAAAATAAACTATTTTGGTGGCGGAATTAAAGTAATGGAAGACGACGGACCGATAGGATTGGGATGGACACTTTGTTTAGGTGGAATGATATCCCGGTCTGTTTGCGGAATGCCGGATGAGATGTATGATCCGACCCTGAATGTGGTTGGATACAACCGGTTAGAGGAATTATTCTCTTATACAAGTATGAATGACCGAAGGGAGTTTGTTGAACTTATTAAAAACAGAACCTTCGACTACAATCCAGCCGACCAATACCGTATGATCAACAACTATTGCAAAATAGGTTACATGAGCAGTCATTATGGCAAACAATATGACCAGGGACATTTTGATACGGCCCAAGACACCTATAGTTTCAATTTTATGGGCATGTCCGGAGTCTTCGTCATGGATAAGAATGGACACTGTACCATTCAAAGCGAAAGCAGCATCTCAATTGAATACAGACTATCAAGAATATTCATCGCTAAAGACCCAAACGGATACATTTACAAATTTGAGCAAAAAGAACTTTCCAAATTTCAATATAAGATAAAAGATCAAGTCTTTCCCGATGATCCTGGGCTTGAGCGCGATGGAACATATGAATATCCTTCAGCTTGGTGGTTGACTTCGATTACCAGTCCGACCGGAGAGCATATAGAGTTTAATTATAAAGTGATAAAAAACACAGAATGCGCTATCACTGATTATTCTATTATTGACTGGGAATATAAGCTAAAGTATTATGTATCCACTCTCCATTTCCCATGTCAAGAACGGGAGAAGTTGGTTAACGGGATTTCCACTACACCCTACGAAACCCGGATAACAGACAAAGTACAATTAATGTCAATTGTTGGACGGAACAGCATAACACGTTTTGAATATGAAGGAGACAGTTGTTACCGCCAACTGAAAACGATTAAATATATTCCTAATAAACTCACTGAAAATGTCATTTATACAACAATCAACTTCTGTCGTTCTAATTTTGATACGGACGACGTCATACAACGTACCAGATTGGATAGTCTGATAATCAGAGGAGAAGATCACACCACTACCAGAACATTCAAATTCGGATATACAACCAATGAAATATATGGAAAAAAGCTAAGACAAAGAGATCATTGGGGATATTGGATACCCAATAACGCATTATATCCCGCTGCAAACTACTTCGAGAGAAGACCATACATTTCGTCCAACAGCGGCAACCGCCACGCCTATCCCGACGGTTCCACTTTAGGGATACTTCAAAGCATCATTTATCCTACCGGAAGAAAATCGGAATTCACTTGGGAACCAAATACTTTTTCCAGATTGGGATTGACCGCTCAACGTACAGCCGTCTCTGACAACTCCTTTTTTGAGACTTTAGAAGTTTATCAAGACACTCTTGCTCATCAAACAACATTAAAAGGAAAACGAATGGGACAATTACTTGAAACATCCTGTAACATAAGGATTCCCCAATCCATACGTCTCGATTTCTCCCAATACTACCCGGCAGGTATTATCGGGAATGACGATCCGGCAAGTTATAATAACTGCATTACCGGATGGACAAACAACGATACCATATTTTATGGACAGCCCCTACCTTATGTAGAAATAACTTTCCCTGACAACACGAAAAGGATTGTCCGTATTAATAAATATAGTATAGATAAGCCGGTATCCATTTATGCCGTTCAAAAGGGTACTTATACATTTAAATTAAAGAATCCCGCCATGGAATGGTCCGGGTATCAACCCCATTTATGTGGACTTTTTTACGACGTATTTGAAAGTCCGGATTGCAGCGATTGCGGAAAAATCAGCATTCATTATTACTCACTCCGTTCTCCTATCGCTTCAGACACCTACGCGACAGGAGGTTGCAGAATTAAAATGATAAAGCATATCACTGGAACTGATACCATCGCCCGACTCTACAACTATTCAGAAGACGGTAGGGATCGGGACTCTCCCAGTTCAGGTGTACTGACGTATATTCCCAGATACGGGTCAATGATTGCTAAAGCCTACCAGCCTGAACAACCTTTAAACAGCAATGGCTTGGGAGTATGCTTTTTATTCGCAGAGGCTGAATCTTCAATTATAAGCCTCACCTCTCATCCCATCCCCACTACATTGAATGGAGGGAGTCATATCGAATATGCTAAAGTGACGGAGAATATCATCAAAAACGGACACCTGGATCCATTAGATCCCCAAAGGGCTGACAGACATGAAATCGTATATGAATATATCACCTCAGCCGATTTGGACTGTGCAGACATTGATGAAACCAATTACCAAATGTATGTTAGGGCCGATATGATTAAATTAACTTCCCAACGATATAAGAGAGGAATGTTAAAAAGGAAAACCGAACATACAGATGAAAAAAAAGTCACAGAATATCAGTATAACATTCCTGAAAAGAATGACACTCCCATTACTACCGGTTCTTTGTTTGTAGTAGGTGATTATGTAGACATGCGCTTCATATGGCGTCAGTGTCCTGAATATGATGCAATTCTTGCCTATAAAGATTATGGTATGGTGAAATACAGAGTTATACCCTATAACAAGCAAATTGAAGAAATAAAAACAACAGGAGATATTACCACTAATTATCAAAAATATACTTATAGCAGCAGACTATATAGCCCGTACACATGGGCAAACGCTCCTTTATCACATTCTACAATAGATTCACAAGGAGACACAGTTACCCAATATTATACATATACCCGAAAAAACAAAATACATACCTGTATTTCTATAAAACAAGGGAGGATTACGGATGCATACCGAAACGAATATAACGATAAAAGCCAACTTACAGCCAAATACATAGCAAAATTAAATCCGGGCAATCTTCCTCTTGCCTCCTCCTATAAGTTAGGTAATTGGCCAATTATAACCGAAAACCAGAATCCGGCATTATACCAATTGACCAACGTCCTTACGGAAAGTTACCAATATGATCGTGACAGGCTGGTTCAGGTTACAGATGAGACCTCAGGTATATCCACCGTCTACCTCTGGGCCTACAACGGTACACATCCCATAGCAGAAATCAGAAATGCCACATTTGCCAACGTAGCGCAAAGTTTAGGTGGCGATTATATGGTGAATCAATTATACAATTCGTATACCCCTGACATGAATGTGGTAAATAATCTAAGAAACGTACTTATAAATAGCCAGGTAACCACAATGACCTTCAAATTATTGGTAGGAGTAACCTCCATCACAGACGCCAGAGGTATCAAAACATCTTACGAATATGACTCTTTCGGAAATCTCAAGGACATACGGGATCTTAATAATCGACTGCTTCAGACCATTCAAGTTCATTATATCGGCGAATATTTATGAAAACAAGCATCTTATTATCAGGAGTTTTTTTATTACCACTATTTATCATACATGCACAACAATCCGGCGGTAATCAAAACTACATCTCCATACATACAAAAATGAACGCAGAGGGCACAACAGAACAGGTGTCTATTCAATATTTCGACGGCATGGGACGCCCAGTGCAACAAGTTCAGAAAAATCATACGCCATCCGGTAAAGATTTAGTTACCAACATCGACTATGATTATTGCGGACGGGTATCAAAAGAATGGCTGCCGACTCCTGTTGAAAACAGCCAGGAATATATCAAACCCGGAAACTTTGCCACACTGTCAAAAGCCTATTAT
>CAJMQA010000249.1 GCA_905215395.1 uncultured bacterium
CTGTAAACGGGCTATGATCTTGCCAGGCTCTATTCCTTTCACTTTATGTTCTTGAAGCAGGGAATTCAATTCCTTTGTTTCTTCTTCTGCTGCTATTCCCAGCATATTCTTGTAAAGCAGGCCTGATAATTTTTTATATACTTTTAGATTGTCTTTCATCTTTTGGGAAATTGATTTAAGTATAAATTCCAAAAAAGAAAAACGGGTACCTGAAAAATATAATTTTAACAAAAAAGGATAGAAAATAAGAATAAATCTGGCATGACTGCCTTTTTTATGATGGCGTAGGCCTCTTTTTTATGTTTTTTTACTGTATTGGGGGAAATATTTAATTCTGTACTGATCTCTTCGTTAGTCATTTTCTTCATGCACAACAAAATTACTTCCCGGCGTTTTGGAGGCATTTCATTAATAACTTTTCTCAATTTACGGACGATCTCTTCAAAGAGAACGGCCGACAACGATTCTGATTCAGTATCTTCCGTAAAAAAAGCCCATTTTTTCAGACGTTTGTCTTCCCGTTCCCTGTCGCGGATTTCTTTCAGACAGTTATTGTTCACAGCCCGGTACAGATAAACATTGAAAGCGGTTATGTCTTTGAAATGTAAAGGTGATTCCCATAATTTGATGATAACTCCCTGAACCAGATCTTCGGCCTGTCCCTGATTATTCAGAATTTTCATGGCATAATAACACAACGGAGAATAATAATCTTTGTATATTCTCTTCCAAGCCTTGGCTTCTTTACAATTAATCCCCTTGATAAAACTCTGTATTTCTTTATTCATTGTATCTGATTAGCAGCTACTCAAATCTTAGACAGGACAAATATAATTGAATTGCAAGAATAATCAAATTTACATAAAATAGTGAAGCGGAAAATTTGAATAAACAAAGGATGAGGGTGTCCCCAAAAGCACATTCCGACTTTTGAGGATACTCCCGTTTATTCATTATTGTACAGCAGCAGGATCTGCCTGATAGGTATAATCACCGAATCCCAGCATCGGGAAGAATACGAAAGGAAGCAGGATTAAACCGATGGTAAAACCAATACCCTGACCGAATTTTTTTGCAATTTCATTATACAGCATGATTGCAAAAACGATATTTGCAAGGGGGATAAAGAACATAATTACCCACCATCCCGGTTTTTGAGCGATTTTGGTCATCAGGTATAAATTATAAATCGGAATAATACATCCCCAGCCTGGTTGACCTGCCTTTTCAAACATTTTCCACATTCCTGCAATTACCAGTACGACAATTGCTAAATAAATAATAGTTCCAATCATAGTTTTTTGTTTTTAGATTAAAAATACAGAATATAATACACCTTTGCATCTTTGATGCAAAAATACGGAAAAATTATACAATATTCTAATATTTTTTTATTGTTTGGTCAGGTGCAGGTAATCCTGGATAACAGTCCGGACAAATAGCAGATTGTTCAGATTGCTTTGTATTCCGGTGAGTTCCTTAATTTTAAGTGAAAGCGGTTCCAGAAGCACATATTCATGATTTTTTTCTACTTCCAGAAGCACCTCTTTCATAATGGTTATATCCCTGTCCGATAATATACGGACCTGAGGAAATGTTACCGTGTAATCCTCGGGAGTATCATAAAGGCTGATTTGCTGCAGGTTTGCCCCGGGAGTTTCATTAATCACAGTAGTACTGGCGGCCAAGTCCCCCAGACGTTGCATCTTAGTACTTATAATTATACTCAGCATGGCTAATATGCCCATACTGGCGCTGATATCTATGAGCCGGAGAACCCAGCGGAGCATACAATCCCAGAAAGAAAGTTTTTTCCCGTCCAGGCGGATGACGCGCAGATGAAGGACGGATTTTCCCAGACTGCGGCCATTGAAAAAGAATTCACAAAGAAGATGATAGAGTGTCAGAAGGATGAACACAATAAACATGGCGATAGTGCGTTCGGTGTTGTCAGGAACAGCTGCACTGATCAATAGGGTTGAAATCAATAGAATTCCTCCCAATATAGCCAGATCAATCAGAGTGGCTCCGATTCTGTTTAAAAGACCTGCCGGTTTATGGGCAATGTTCACATTTTGTGCAGTATTGATTGCGATCTCCATCTTGAAGAAAATGTTTTTGTCGTACAAACATATGTTTTTTTTCAAAAAAAATATACTTTTATGCAATAAACTTGATGGAATGAAAGAGGCAAGATTTATTGCGTGTAATAAGAAGAAATGGAGCGAAATGGAGGACAGGCGGAAGTTCGATGCAGATCAGCTGGCTGCTAATTTTATCAGTCTGTCGGATGATCTGGCTTATGCACGTACATTTTATCCCGGGAGTGATACCGAATCTTATCTCAATCGGCTTGTTGCGGGTTATCTTACGAATATCAATCAAGGCAGACCTGTTTCCAAAAAACCTTGGTGGTCTTTTTGGTATAATGAATATCCCGGTCTGCTTGCTGCTAATTACCGAACCTTGTTATTTGCATTTGGCTTTTTTCTGATGTCCGCACTGATCGGTGCTTTTTCAGCCGCTCATGAGGATTCGTTTGTACGGTTGATTCTGGGGGATGCCTATGTGAATATGACTCTGGATAACATAGAACAGGGGAAACCTATGGCTGTATATGCCAGTAGTGATACCTGGAGTATGTTTTTTCGGATTACCTTTAATAATATCCGGGTTGCTTTTCTGGCCTTTGCTATGGGATTGTTTTTTTCTGCGGGTACCTTATGGATTCTTTTTTCAAATGGTATTATGCTGGGAGCCTTTCAATATTTTTTTTACCAGCATGGTCTTTTCCTGCATTCCGTTTTTTCCGTGTGGGCACATGGCACTTTTGAGATCACTTCCATTATAATTGCCGGTGGTGCTGGTTTGGTTATGGGAAACAGTTTCCTGTTTCCAGGCACTTATCCCCGTTTACAATCGTTTCGTACAGGTGCTTTGAAAGGAATCAAGCTTGTCTCAGGTTTAGTTCCTTTTTTCATCGTAGCCGGTTGGATTGAAAGTTTTATTACCCGCTATGCCGACAGCAGGCCCATAGTCGGGGCTATTGCTATGATTATTTCTTTCGTGGGAGTGATCGGCTATTTTGTCGTTCTTCCTTATATATTGCGTCAAAAAGAATATCAACATATAAAATCAGATTATAATGCAAATATCTAGAATTAATTTTCAGCAAGTACGTGGATTCAGTGATTCTATTACGGTCACTTTTAATTTTATCAAACAGGAATTCAAACCTTTGATTACTGCATTTGCTGTAATTGTATTGCCGTGGATTTTTGTGGATCTTTTCGTGAAAAGTTATGTGTTGAGGGATGTGCTGAATATTATGGCTCCGGAACCATCGGGAAATCCTTTTGCTAATCTGTCAGCGACCCTGGCTAGTTACCTCTCTTCTCTGATTGTTTTTTATTGGGTATTTTTGTATGTAATGACTTATCTCCGGATATATAGTGATAAATTCCGCGCACAGGATGAAGCCCGGATAACAGTTGGAGAACTCTGGCATAATATGATACCTGATATCGGAAGGATGTTACTCTGGGGAATTGTATATGTATTGGCAGTGATTTTGGGGACTATATGTCTGATTGTTCCGGGCATATACCTGGGAGTAGCATGGATATTTTCCTCTTATTTTTTGATTATCCGGAAGTATTCGGTTTCAGCCAGTATGGGTGCTTCTATGGAGCTAATCCGCGGACAATGGTGGAATGTGTTCGGATATCTTATTGTATTACAATTGATTGTCGGGGGATTGTCCTATGTATTTTCTATCCCTTATATGGTACTGACTTTTAAGAGTTTGTTTACTCAGCAGATGCCAGGTGTTTATGAGATGACATTCGGACTTTTGCTTGCAAATCTGGGACAGTTTTTTCTGTATATTATATCGTTGGTAGGAGTAGGGGTTCGCTTTTTCGGTCTGCTTGAACAGAAAGAACATACTACTTTGTTGAGCAAAATTGAGCAGCTCGGTAGTAATGAACAATCCATGCCAGGTGAGGAAACGCTTTAATTTTATATTACTGTTTATTTGGGGGACTGGCCTGGTTACAGCTGCCCGGTTACCGGAGGGAATGCAGGATTCTGTTTTCGCAGATATTTTGGTCCGCCAACCGGAAGAGCAGTTTTTGCAAAAATTCCGTGAAGATCCGGCATTCAATTATTTTACGGTACAGGCTGAACCCGGCTTTTGGGATCGCGTGAAATGGTGGATATGGCAGCACTTGAAGCTGGATATTTCTTTCTCCGGGGATAATTTCTGGTTGCAACTGATACTGGAAGGAGTGGTTCTGGTTCTGATTGTGTTATTGATTTACTTGTTGATAAGGCGTAAGTATCTGAAGCACAAACCCCGGAATGAAATGCAGGAAGTGCTTGGCCTGAAGGAACAATTGGACGGGATTTCTTATCCGGGATTGGTGGAACAGGCTGTGGTTGCCGGAAATTATTCACTGGCCGTCAGAATTCATTATTTATATATTTTGCGGTTGCTGGATGAAAAAGAGATCATCCATTGGGATGTGCATCGTACCAATTTATCTTATTATTATGAAATAAAAGAGGAGAAATTGAGGGAACATTTCGGGAAGCTGATGCGGATATTTGATTATGTGTGTTATGGGGAATTTCAGGTGGATAAGGATTTATACCGGAATTTAGAGCAGGAGTTTAATGATTTTCAGAAGGAGATGACAGTATGAAATACAGAAATATATTTCTCATCGGTTTTTTACTGGCCTTGTCCCTGCTCTATACCTGGTACGAGGCTAACCGGCCTCAGCCTGTGGATTGGACCGAAACTTATTCGCCTGAAGATAAAATTCCTTACGGAACTTATATTACTTTTCGCAGTCTGCCCTGGCTTTTTCCCCAATCCCGGATTGAGACATCGCGCTTGCCCCGGATCGGAAAACTGGAAGATTTGCAGGGGGAAAGCGGTAATGCTTTTATCTTTATAGAAAAAAAATTTGCTCCGGATCCCGTAGAATGGCGAAAATGGCTGGAGTGGGTTGAAAATGGAAATCAGTTGTTTGTGGCTGCAGAGCAATGGGCAGATACTGTATTGAACACTTTTTTCTTAAGCCGGGAGTTCCTTTCGGGTGAGGTTCAAAGTAAACTATGTTATGGAGACACTCCGGAACAGATTTATTCGTTCCGGGATAATTATTTCTCGGGTTTTAAAATCCCTGAAGAATTTCCGGGGGATATCCTGGGGAGACGGCTTCCTGGGCAGCATGCTGATTTTTTACGTAT
>CAJMQA010000250.1 GCA_905215395.1 uncultured bacterium
AAGAAGTTGCCGTCTTTCCAGGCAGTAGCTGTCCGGGGATCGATCGTACTAACTGTAAATTGTCCGTTTTCTTTGTTCCAGGCAAATTGCTGGTTGGGAGTTAACTGAGAAAGAATTTGCTGTTTATTCTCAATATTTACCTTTCCTTCTGTTAGAATCACTTTTAACTCAGGTTCATCCTGATAAGCAATAACGTCAAAAGCGGTACCGGTAGCGTGTACCTGAAACTGATTATTATTTACATAGAACGGCTGACTTTTATTGGGAGCAATTTCAAAATAAGCTTCTCCTTTCAGAAATACTTCTCGGGTTGAACTATTAAAACGGACAGGGAAAGAAAGTTCTGATTCAGAATTGATCCATACTTTGGTACCATCTGCCAGAGTTACCCGGTACTCACCGCCTCTTGGAACCTTCAGCGTGTTGTATTGGAGGACTGTGTCTGAAATTATGTCATTTTGATAAGCAAGTTCTCCGGTTTCACTATTCCGGATAATTGTACCGTCTTTTTCCGTGAGAGTCAATTGATTATTCAAAGAAATTTCCCGACCATCATTCAGAACCAAAGAAGCTTTTGCGCTACCAGGGTTTAATTGGGGGAAAGCAGCAATGTAAGTAGGATGCGGCTGGTTTGTATTGAATAGCCAAATGGCAATACCAGCGGTCAATAAAACAGTCACAGAGGCTGCATATCGAAGAGTTTTCAATTTTCTGATTCGTATTTTTTGTTTTTGATCCGTTACGAATTTTTCCCAACTATATTTACTTATAAGCTCTTTACGACGGAGAACTTGTTGGGTATAATAGGAGGGATGGTTCAATTTTTGCAGAAGGTGTTGATGCTTTTCAGTCCATTGCTGCAACTCCTTTTCCTCTGATACAGAGGTTGTATGTAACAGAAATCTGCTGAGTCTCCGTGCAATTTTGATCCATTCTCCGATTTTAGCGTCCATTCTTCTGTCTTTAGGCTTTTTCACCAATAGAACACTTCAGGAACAAAAAAGAATGACACTTTCATGAAAAATTATAGAGAAGAGAAGATAAAAATAATGATATTTTTCAGATGATTGAGATTTTTACGAAGTGTAATATAGCTTCTGGCTTTGTGAGTTTTTACGGTATTCACAGAGATTTGCAGTTCTTTTGCAATTTCTTCATTTGAAAAACCTTCCAGGGAGCGTAAAATGACTGTACGACCGGTTTCGGATAGTTTATCTATTTCTTGTAATACAATGGTTGCCACTTCTTCTTTGATAACATTTTCCATAAAAAAATCCTCGGATTCCCAATCTGCCGGTAGGGAATTGAAATACTGATTCCTGATTTTATGATGTCGGATCTGATTCAGGCAACTGTTACGGATACTTTTATAAAAAAAGGATTTTACAGATAGTTCATCTTTAAAACTGTCCTGGTGTTTCCAGTAAGTGATAAAAATATCCTGGACAATATCTTTACTGATTTCTTCATCCGGTATGTAATGGCAAGCAAAGGATAAATAATGAGAAAAATTTTCAGTATAGAAATCTTTCTGATTTTTCTGTGAAGAACATTTTCCAATCTTAAATGAAGCATTATCCATGCTGCAAAAATAGAAATTTGGGAAACAAATAATCAAATTTGTTAAATAAATTTCTCCGGAATTAAAAGAAACAATTCATTCCGGAGAAATTTATGTATGAAATACAATGAGGTATATCTAATTTAAACTGAGTTTGATCCCAGCGAACCAGCTACGGGGTAGACCAGGTCCATATATATAGCCTGCATCCCGGTTTGCCCCTTTGTCGAAATCTTTCTGATAACTTTGAAATATGTTCTGTACCCCACAATTGAGTTGTAAAACATAATTACCGCTGATGGTGATGTCGTAGTTTAATTTAATATTGGCATCCAGGAATTCTGATGTTTTTTTCAATTCATCTTTTTCAATATATCCTTGCATATGCGGAACATACATACTTCCGGTGTATGTCCCGGAAATAGATGTACTGAAATTTTTGAAAGGAGAACTGAATATGGTAAAATAGCCATAGTAATCTGGTGTGCGTAATATTTGCCGTTGTTTTTCAGTCTCTGGATTGTCGCTCCAGCTTTGTGGTTTATTGTATTTACTTTGTTGAAAAGACATTCCCATCTGAATTTGAATATCTTTGTGTGGTACTATTTTCCCTTCCAGATTGATTCCTTTCACAGTGGCTGCATCTCCGTTCCGTCTTTCCCAGATTTGGTTTTCATCTTCATTTTCTCCCAAAGGTTCTAAAATAAATATATTTTTCAAATGAGTATAAAAACCTTCTATTAAAAGATTGGTCTGTACTTTGCCAAAAATGTGGTAGAGATCTGCAGATACACTATAACTCCCTGATTTCTCTGTTTTCAAATCGGGAGAAGATTGTATTAGTGCTACTTTCCCGTCAACAGCAGTGATATGCAGATCTTCATTGTAAGTTTGTGGTGCCCGGAATCCTTGAGAATAACTGGCTCGCAGACTGATGGCCTGTATTGGGTTGTAACGAAGGTTTATCCGGGGACTGAAAATGATATGATCTATAAAGCTGTTTTTATCTAGGCGGCCTCCCAGAAGGATGCTGAATTTTTCGTTTTTCCATTCATTTTGAAGAAAAAAGCTATATACGTCAACTTGCTGCTCAATTTCGCGGTGGTAGCCTAACATCTTGTCAGTTAATTTATCGTATGAATACTCACTTCCGGCAGTTAACGTTGCAGGAAGGAAAAGTAAATGCCGGATATCGTATGAATATTGAACACCTGTTATTGCTGTCAAATCTTTGGTTTTCCCGTAAGCGTTGGGATTTTGTCCGGCTCCATAATATGAATTTCGACTGGTGTTTTGTACTGAAGAATAGAAATTCAGCTTGTGGGCATAGTCTTTGGAAAAGAACGTAATATCCAGCCCTCCTCCGTTGATATCATGTTCTGCTTGTTCTGTGATATCTGTTTCATGCGGGGGAAGGTCAAATTTATTTCCTCCGCGCCGGAATTCGCGGATGTTATGGTATTCCAGTGTTATTTTGGTTTGAGAATTTGGTTTATAATAACTTCTGAATCCCAGTGTTGTTAATTTCAAGTTTCCGATTTCTGAAAAACCATCCCCGTTGTCATCATAATGTTGCCGGTAACGGGAAGTGCCGAACAAATAGATTCCTGCATTTCGTTGCCCGTTAACTAAAGAAGTATTCAGGGAGGTTGTATTGTCATAGGCTTTGTTTCCGATGGATGTAAGGTTATGACTGATCATGAATAGATTGTTGAGGGGTTCTTTGGTGATGATATTTATTGTTCCTGCAATAGCATTCGAACCGTAAAGCGCAGAGCCACCTCCGCGCATTACTTCTACCCGGTCGATCATTCCGGCTGGAATTTGCTCAATTCCATAAACTCCATTTAAAGAACTGAATATAGCTTTTCCATCCAGAAGTAATTGGGTATAAGGACCTTCGAGGCCATTGATTCGTACTTGTTGGAAACCGCAATTTTGACAGTTGGTCTCTACTCTCAGACCTGGCTGGAAACTAAGCCCTTGGGCAAGACAAACAGAGTTGGTATTCTCAAATAATTTAGGAGTCAGCACGTTGACAACAACCGGTGCTTCCATCCGGCTGGTTTCATTCCGATTGGCTGAAACGACAACAGTTTCCAGTTGTATATTATCTTCTTCTACTTTAAAATTTAGTTCCTGGGTTTCTCCTTTTTTGAGGCTGATCTGTTTTTCTACCGAACGGTAACCGACACCATTTACCCGGATTGTAAAAGTCCCGACAGGCAGATTTTTCAAAAAATAATGGCCTGTTTCATCGGTTGCCGTTCCTATCGTTGTTCCCTTTAAAATGACATTTACAAAAGGTACATGTTCGCCTGTACTTTTGTCTATGACATGTCCGGTCAGATTTGCGTCGGTCTTGGGTTTCTTATTGTAGTCGGTATTATCGGCATAAATTGTCTGAACTGATGCTATCAACATCAGGATGAATAAATATAATCGCATAAATTCTAAATTTTAAAAGTAAAAATAATTACCTTGAATCATAAGATGATCCATACAGTTTATTCCGGGCATTTGTAATATGCCCCGGTGCATGAGGTTATTTTCCGGATTTGAAATTATGCGATAGCCGGGGGGCCCCGAAGGTAGAATGTACAGGGAACGGACTGTGGGATGGGGATGATCCGTTCTTGGGAATAATGAATGATACGGGTTAGTTCTATAGCCGGAATTTTAGGCAATCCCTGCATGGTAGCATGCCAATTGGCTGCCTGTGATATTAAGGTAAGGGCATTCTCTGTATGGGTATGTTTTATCGGTTTATTCTCTTTTGTGGAGGAGTAACCGGGGAAATAGTGAGAATGGACAATCGTAGAACCATTGATAATGTGGCTATGTGTAAAAAAAGTAATATCGGCGAAATAGCCCAGAAACAGAGCTAGAAAGAAAATACGGATGCCGGTATGTTTTTTTATTTTATGCATTGTCCTGTTTTCAAAACGTACAAATGTATATAATTATTTTGAATAATTCTAAATAGATTTGTAAAAGTTAGAGTAAAGAATAATTTCGTTACAGAGAAAAAGAAGCATAAAATCCGGGGTAACGTCCGTTTGTCACTGAAGGTGAAAATGTAATGTGATGTTTACGGCAATAGGGGTGGGTAAAAATATAACTACTTCCTGCCCCTATGACAGCTCCTCCCAGAACATCCCACCAATCATGTTGTTTGGCATATGTCCTTCCCCAACCAATGTATGCAGATATAAGATAGGCCGGTACACCCCATTTCCAGCCGTAACGTCTTTGGATGAAAGAAGCTCCCTGAAAAGTAATCGATACATGTGAAGATGGAAAAGAATGGTGACTACTATGATCCGGACGTTCCTTTTTTATGGTGTATTTCAAGGCATAGGTAATGGCTAGGCTAGTGGCTCCGGACAAAATAATTTGTTTTGTACCCTGATAGTCTCCCATAACCAGAGTACTGGTAAAACCAGCGACCGGTGTGACAAACATCAAAATATCCGTTGACTTATCTATCATTTTTCTGTTTTGTCCGTTTGCTGGATTGTAATACAAAACAACTAGAAAAATAATAAAAAAGTATATATTTTTTCGCATACAATTGAATTTGTCTGCAAACGTACAAAAATAAGTTCTACCAAAATAATTTCCATTTAAAGATTTTGTTATCTCAAAAAAATATTACTTTTGCA
>CAJMQA010000251.1 GCA_905215395.1 uncultured bacterium
TCCGATCCTGACACATGCGCGTAAATATGATAACCACCCTGAATTTTTATCCTGATCAACAGCTCCCGTTTCCCGTTCACCTCCTCAGAAACAGATACGGCAACCTGTACCGGATTTTCATCCGTTGTGGCAGCGGTTTCAGGCAGTTGAGCCACCGGCTTGGCATCCCGGACATGATAATCGTTTCCTGCCACAGCTTCCCGGGTATTTACCAGAAACAGCCACCCTCCAGCTTCTGTAAAAAACAAACGGTCCTTATTGGTTTCATACCAGTTTCTCCATTCTCCGGGAGTCGTAAAACGGCACAAAGTATAACGGTTCAATATCCGGTTTGCTTTCTCTGTATCCTGTCCCTTTTCCAGCAAACGGATCGCAGCCTCCAGCATTCTCTTGTCATTATTCGGAATCCCCAGGCTTTTCACATCTTCATCTACAACTAACTGATACATACCCTCCCCTCCATAAAAATAATCTCTATTGCTGTCATAGTATTCCGCATAAGCCTGCTCATTCGCCCCGAAACGTTCAAAAGCATCCTTCTGGTAACGTTTTACAAAATCTTCATAACTCATAAGCTTTTGCGGCTTATAGTTTAAGAGCATCTCTTCTTCCTCGTTCAGTTTTTCACCCTTAGCTTTTTTAGCCAGGGCTACTTTCTGATCCTCCAGCATTTTCGCATTGAATTCTTCATCCGATTGAACCCGTTCTTCCCATGCCTTACGGGTGGACAAAAACTTCAGCTCCTTCAGATATTCCCGGGTAGCTATACGGTCATTGTATTTCCGGGCGATCACCCCCTGTCCGGCAAATCCAGAGATATACACAATGGCATTTGCCAGGACAGTCTGAGCTTCTTCGGTCATATCAGCGGGAGAAGCTGCAAATCCCCAATGCAGAAAGTTTCCGTGCCGGCCGATAGCAACAGCATCCAGAGTCTTGGCACATACCCCACTGGAAATATATTCAGCTTCCGGAGAATCTTCAAATCCCCAGGGCCGGGCAACCATACCTATCCTGAACCCTTCGTCCGTAATATATCCCTTTGTCTGTACTTTCCACATAGGAATAGAATCAGGAATTGGTCCGTCTGCATAATATGCATAGTGATAAGCATCGGCAGGAGTCGGACGCATCCGGATCGTCATTTTCACCGGAAAGGGTCCGTTAAAAATAGCATGTTCCTTCCGGAAATGGTGAGCATCCGCATCCAGGCACAGACAATACCAGTCCGTTTTCAGCCCAATCCGCCTTCCCAAAGTTTCCCCCAATTCACCGATCATAACCATCGGACGATCAAAATCCTCAGGCAAATATCCGGCTCTCTGATACCTGGTCACCTGACCATTTGCATCCCTTTCCATGACCTGAGGGAAAAGAACTTTAGGAGTACCATCCATTACTGTCACATCATAGGACGCTGACATTTCCGGGATATAATCCGCAGCATTGACCACCTTCACCGTTTTAAAATACCGTTTTAACATATTTTCAAAAGATTGCATCCGGACTTCCGCATCTTTCTTATGTGTCAGACTATCAACCTTTGTCCCGAACCTCTCTATGTTGGAGGAACCTCCTACATACAGAATTTTCAAATCACTCTTTTTGATTGATCCGGCAGATACACCGGTGACTAATGTCAGACACAGCAGCCATAAAAAAAATTGTCTTCTCATCATTATATCTTATTATTGTATTAAAGCTTCTATTTCTTCATATATACCCGGTTCTTCCCCGACAATCCGTTTCAACACTTTCCCTTCCGGACTAATCAGAATCTTAGTCGGATATCCCTGTACATTATAACGTAGTATATAATCCTCATCTCCCCGTCCTGATATGATCTGCTTCCAGTCCCACTGAGCTCCTTCGCCCTTCAGATATTGCTTCCACCGTTCCGGATCGGACTCTTTTGCTATTCCCAAAAGCATCAGTTTATCCGGATACTTTCCGGCAAAGGCTTTCATTTCCGGCATTCCGGCAATACAAGCCCCACACCAGGTTCCCCAAAAATCGATCAGCACATATTTTCCCCTCCAGTTTTCCAGATCAAATTCTTCTCCGTCAAAAGTATTCTTAGTCCGGATTCCGGGAGCCGTCTGCCCGATTGCAGAAGCTTTATAACCTTTGATACGTTCATCTATATTTTTATAATAGTTACTGTAACTATATTCCGGACTTACTTTCTTAAAAAAGGCCTCTGCCTCTTCCACTTCGATCTGGGAACGGATCAGCATATCTTCCAGTAACCACAAGCCTGCAACAGAAGAAACATTCCCATCCAGAAACTCCATTCTGATTTTTTGCAGCTGCTCCTCGTATTTTTCCCCCATTTGCTCCTTCTGCTGTTCGGAAATATTGGTATCGATCTGCACATTCACCGATTCATTCAAAAGCGGATGCAAAGCGGAAGTGTATTTACTCAATATATCATTCTCCTTGTCTCCTGTCGGATAAATATCTACAAAATCTTTGTCCAGCTGTCCCTTTATATTCAGCTTCATCCCGGGAGAAGCCACAAACATCAGATACGCTGAATTGGTCGGAACAAACCCTCCGCCCACCATCTTCATAAAACGCGGGTCCCTGAAACTCAGTTTTACAACGGTCGGTTCCTTTATTGCCAACTCAGTTTCAATAATTCCATCCTGGAACTCCAAAGGTACCCACTGAAATTTCTGTAAGGTATCCGTATATCCCAAACTACCTTTGTCTCCGGCTCCGGCAAGTTCGGCAGACAAAACAAAACGGTCTTTCCGGACACCGTTTGTACAAGCGCTGCAACAGACCCACAATAACAATCCTATAAAAATAATTCTTTTCATAATTGGTTTTATTAGTTATATATCATAAATGCTTTACGCCCGCAAAAAGTATGACAATATTTAATAGATTATGATAATTTTAACAAAAAAGTGGGGATGCATGACACCCCCACTTCACTGAAAGTATTCAAGCCTATCAATATTTGTTCTGTTCTGTAGCTCCGTTACTCAGATTAATAGCCTCGTTACCAATCGGACGGGCATATCTGCGGCTCTCGGGAGTCAATGTATATTCAACAGGCTGTGCTTTATCATCCACTTCTCCGTTGACAGAAGGATAAAAAGTTCTCTTAATTGTTACAGGCGACATCAGGTCATCACTCAGTAATCTCCGGATATCCATCCATCTCAGTGCATACGGAGCTTCACGACGTCTTTCATCCAAAACGGTTTGCACCGCTGCTTTCTTATCTGCCGGAACGGGCAGTGCCTGATAATCAGCAGCAGCAAAACGGGTTTTTCTCAGCGTTTCCACATCACTCATACATCCGGTAATATCATTCTTCCGGGCTTTACATTCCGCACGGATCAGATACATCTCAGCTACGGAAGGGCCGGAATAAATTTCGGAACCGTATAAAACCTGATATCCGTAATAAGCATGTTCACTCACAGAAAAACGGTTCATATATCCTTCCACCATAAACAATTTAAACCTTAAATCCTCCGGATACTGGCGATACAGATCAAGCAACTCTTCACTCGGAGTAATTTTCCATCCCGGTTCGCTTTCCGTCTCGGTCTGGTACTGTTCCTGCCAGTCCATCATCTGTTTATTCGTATAATTATAGGTATTGGGATAATACACTTCCTGCTTCCGGGTTTGTCCGTCACTGCCTTTAATCTCATACACCCGGAACAAATAATTTCCGATAGTGGTATAATCGATCAGGTCATCCATTTCCCCTAGGGCAACATTGGCACATTTTTCAGCTTCTGTATAATTGCCCCTGTAGAGGTAATAACGTGCAGCAAAAGCATTGACCGAAGCACGGCTGGCCCTCCAGCGACGACTCTCAAAAGGTACGTCCAGCTTCAAAGCCTCTTTCAAATCCGCTTCAATAAAAGCATAGGTTTCCGCCAAGGTCGAACGGGACAATCCTTCTTCAAAATCGATACCCTGCCGCAATGGTACTCCCGGTTCCTGAGCCGTCGCACCGGTATAGTGCAGGCAATAATTCAAAGCCAGCATAAAATACTTATACGCCCGTAAAGAACTGGCCTCTGCTTTAATCCTTGTTTTTCTTTCCGGAGTTCCTTCCATATTATCGACAGAAGAAATAATCAGATTCGCAATCCAGATTGCAGAATAACATGAATTCCAGTAAGAATCAGAACTTTCATCAATTTGTGTATCCCAGAGATATTGCTGGATCACTGAACGCGATATACCGCCACCATATACATCGTATACATTCAATGGCAAGCCGGCATTGTCCGTACAAAAGAAATTCACCGATCCCCTTGTTTTATGATTAGTAGAAGGAATGCTCAGCAAAGCCTCCAGATCATCCAGAGTCTCCACCTTCTGAGAAGAAGATTTTGTCGGCTCCTTGGATAAGAAATCATCGCAGGCTGTCAGAAACAGACAAGCAGAAGAAAACAGATACAATATAATTTTTTTCATAATCTCATCCCTTAAAAATTAATATTCAAACCAAAAGTATAGGAAGCCTCAGGCTTAATGTCCTTTCCGCTGATATAATCCGGATCGATATTCTGTTTATTGGCAGTCCAGATCAGTCCCAGATTCCGGATCTGGGAATAAATACGGATGCTTCCCAATTTCATTTTCTCACAAATCTTTTTCGGAAGATCGTATCCCAGATAAACTTCCCGCAAGCGGATATGGGAAGCATTCTCCACCAATGTATTCAAATAAGGTACATACCAGCTATACCGGTAATAATAATCCGTATATTCGGCCGGAATTTCCGGTAACCCCATCTGCCGGGCATTTCCTGCCATGATGTCTTTCAGGTCTTTGTGATAATTTTTATCAAAACCATCTGCATATGAGAATGTCGGCCTTCTGAATTTATGTCCGAATTTACCTGTAATCATGGCTTTCAGCGTAATCCCTTTATAGGTAAAGGTATTGGTCCATCCCATAATGACCGGAGGAGTTGCTGTACCATGATATTTCAACACATCTTTTCCGTCTTCGCCATTCGAACCGATATTTTCTTCCATGGTATAGACATTATCCGTCTTCTCTGAAAGAATCTGAGCCTTTCCATCTTCGCTCATCCCGCCATAGATAAACGAGAATACAGGATCGACAGCATATCCTTCCACGAAGCGGTAACCGGTCATCGAACGCGGAGAGATCAACTGTTGTTTGAAATCAGTCACTTTCGATTTATTGTATGACAATTTGAAACCTGTATTCCA
>CAJMQA010000252.1 GCA_905215395.1 uncultured bacterium
CTCAACGGAACCTTCAATTTTTGTATCCAGACTTAATTTTTTCCAGGTCTTTGAGCGTAACGCATACCACGTAATCCCTATTCCGAAAAGAGCAGTCCCCAGTAAAATAAAATGTCCGGCAGTATTACCGTAATAGGAATACCCGAAATATACACCGGCAATGATACAAATAAACCCTAATACACCGACCACATTAACTCCCGGAAACACCAAAAACTCTAAAATCACCAGAACTGCCCCAATCAGTACCAGCATCAGTACAACCAACCATTCCATAGCACATTGTTTAATGAGGATAAAGATATATTTTTTTCGGAATCCGTAACAGTGTTTCCCGGAAAATATTCTCATTTTAATTTTTCCAAATAGTACCTGTACACCTCAGCAATCTAAACAGCACAAATAAAGACAAATATTTTCAAAACAAACCCTTATTTATTAATTATTTTAAAATCATACAATCCCGAGCATTTTATCCCTCAGAAGCACCGCTACACCTATTGCGCTGGCATTTTCTCCCAAAGCAGATAATTTGAAGCGGGTATCCCGGCTTACAAGACTCAGGGAATATTTATTGACAGAAGCTTTCATGGGCAACATCAAATAATCTCCTGTCAATGCCAAGCTTCCCCCCAAAACCACTAAGTCCGGATTTAGCAAATTAATCAATATACCAACTCCCCTGCCCAATTTTGCAGCCATTTCCTCAATCAGGGAAATAGCCAGCATATCATCATTATTGGCAACCTCAATAATATCATAGAGTAGAATTTCCTGCCCGGCCATCCATTTATCGTACAAAACAGAATTCTCCCCGTTTTTTAAATGTTCAGCAAACATTTTTTCCAGAGCTATTCCGGAAACTTCCGTTTCCAGACATCCTTTTTTGCCACAATGACAAATGATCTCATTGTCAAAAATCGGAATATGCCCAAACTCACCGGCAAATCCTGTTTTTCCATAATAAATTTTACCGTCCAGCATAATACCAGCTCCAACCCCACGCCCCAAATTCAAAAACAGTACATTTTTTTCATCCCGGATCACTCCGAATGTTTTCTCTGCGTACATCATGGCACGGCTGTCATTTTCAATATACGTACTGATCCCTATCCGTTGCTCCAGCAACTGCGCCAAAGAAATTTCATTAAAATTAAAAAAAGTATAGCTATTTCCTTCACGGGCATCGATACGTCCAATCATACTAACCCCGAGACCTGCAATCTTATCTTTAGGAATGCCACACTCTTCTATAAAAAGCTGTATTTCCTGACAAACACAATCAAAAGCTTCCATTGTATCTTCCAATACAAAATGAATCTCCTCTTTCCTGGAAATAATTCCACCTTTAAAATTCAGCAGTACCAGTTCTATACGCCTTCTCCGGATGTCAGCCCCCAGGAAATAAAATGCATTCCCGGACAAACCATACACATTCGGCCGTCTTCCTCCGGCAGTCTCTATCTTTCCATTATCTTCCAGTAAACCATCATCTTTCAGATCTGCAACCAATTTTGTGACAGTAGGTACACTGATATTTAACTCTTTCGCCAGTTCGGCTATCGTTTCATCGCCATTCACAGCCAGATGCATCAATAAACTTTTCTTCAAAAGCGCATTTTTATACTCAGCACCAAAACTCTTATCACTTTCCAATTTTAAAGCATGACTAAAATCCATTACTATTTGTTTTATATATCCCAATCACAAAAATAAATAATTTTAAAAATACGGCATGTAAATTTCCAATTTTTTAAATAAACTATTTCACAGTATATTCCACATAAAAATATTACAAACAACCTATTAGATCTCAGACAAACGATTTAAGCGGCACAAAATTTTAATATAAGATTTTTTGTATTTACTTTGTGTCGTTTTTTGAGCAAGTGAAATAAAGAACAAGACATGGATTTTGAACAAGAAGACTCATTTTACCGCAAAGAAGAATTCTTTGATTGTAAACGCACAGAAAAATTAAGTTATCATTACCAGGAAATCATCAAGTTGTTAGGAGAAGATTTTCAGCGGGAAGGATTACTGCAAACCCCTGAACGGGTAGCAAAAGCCATGCAATTTATGACTCAGGGATATTTGCAGAATCCGGAGGATATATTGCGTTCTGCCCTTTTCAAGGAGGATTACCGTCAAATGGTCATTGTCAAAGATATCGAGATTTATTCACTTTGTGAACATCATATGCTTCCTTTTGTCGGGCGGGCACACGTGGCTTACATTCCCAATGGCTACATCACAGGGTTAAGCAAGATCGCCCGGGTAGTGGATGCTTATGCCAGACGTTTACAGGTACAGGAACGCCTGACCCAACAGATAAAAAACTGCATACAGAACACTTTGCATCCATTGGGAGTAGCTGTTGTCATCGAAGCCCAGCATTTATGTATGATGATGCGCGGAGTACAAAAACAAAATTCGGTCACCACAACATCCGATTTTAGCGGGGCATTTGAGAAGCTGGCTACCCGGAATGAATTCATCCGGTTAATCAGCACACAGCTTCATTCATAGGACTAAAAATAATAATAAACGCGGTATACGCATAAAAATCAGACATATGAAAAAAGCATTTGTATTTCCGGGCCAGGGGGCTCAATTCGTAGGGATGGGTAAAGATTTGTATGAAAACTCTCCCCGCGCCAAAGAATTATTTGAAAAAGCGAATGATATTCTGGGGTTCCGGATCACAGATTTAATGTTTACCGGAACGGATGAAGATTTAAAACAGACCAAAGTCACTCAACCTGCTATATTCTTACATTCAGTAATTTTGGCAGACAGCCTGACTGAAACTCCTGAGATGGTAGCCGGGCATTCCCTGGGTGAATTTTCAGCCCTTGTTGCTGCCAAAGCCCTTTCTTTCGAAGACGGTTTACGCCTGGTACACGCCAGAGCACTGGCCATGCAGAAAGCCTGCGAAGCCAACCCTTCCACAATGGCTGCAGTGCTTGGAATGCCGGACGAAACCGTAGAAGAGATTTGTAACAGCATAGAGGAAGTTGTTGTTCCGGCCAACTATAACAGCCCGGGCCAGATCGTTATCTCCGGAAGCAACAAAGGTATCGAAATTGCTTGTCAGAAACTGACAGAAGCCGGAGCAAAACGGGTACTTCCGTTAAAAGTAGGCGGAGCATTCCACTCTCCGCTGATGGAACCTGCACGTCAGGAATTGGAAACGGCCATTAAAAACACTCATTTTTCTACACCACTCTGTCCCATTTACCAGAATGTAGACGCTTTACCTTACACAGATCCTGTGAAAATTCAGGAAAACCTGATTGCCCAGTTAACAGCCTCTGTCAGATGGACACAAATCATGAAAAACATGATAGCCGACGGAGCCGGCAGTTTCCTGGAAATCGGACCGGGAAAAGTACTCCAGGGCTTACTGAAAAAAGTAAGCACAGAAATTGAAACCAACGGTATTCAATAACCCTTTAAAAGTTCCCGCAACGGGAACTTTTTTTTGCACTATTTTTGCACAAAAAGATCAGGATTAGCTTTTTTCGTCCAATAATTTTATATCTTTAGTCCCTGTTATAATGGATCTTTGTGTATAGCATGTCCGATAAGAAATTAAAGCGTCGCCTAAATGCTCTGTTCAGGGTACTGATTATGCTCTTGATTTGCGTAATCACAGTGTATCTTTTCCCCAAAGTTGGTAGTTTTCAATATGAGTATCAAAAGGGTATGCCCTGGAGATATGAAACATTGACAGCCCCTTTTGACTATCCGATCTATAAGACCGAAGAGGAATTACAACAGGAACGGGAGGAAATTGCACAGGAGCAGAGCCCGATCTTCAACCTCAAACCGGAAACTGCTGCCCTTGAAATCAAAAAATTCCAATCGGCACTGCATGCCTTTTACAGTGAACTGACACAAAAAGGGCTGGATAAAATTGTCCGCGAAATTCAGAAAATATACAATGCCGGTATACTGCAATTGCCAGAGCAATTGGATCCCAACAAAATCAATACGGTAAAAATCGTTGAGAACAATATAGGTCATACGGCTGAATTCAGTCAGGTATATACATTAAAAAAAGCATATGCCACACTGAGCGATACCATAAATCATTCCGTTCTGCCTCAAGCTATTAAAGAAAAAATACTGAGTCTGAACCTGAACAACTATCTGCAACCGAACCTGGAATTTGATGCAGCAAAAACTACCCTGGAACACCTTAACCACCTGAAAAATATCAGTCTCACCCAAGGGATGGTACAACGGGGAGAAGTGATTATCAGCAAACGTGAACTAGTCACTCCTGAAAAAGTAAAAATGCTGAACTCCCTGAAAAATGAATATCAGCACAATCTAGGGTCTGCAGAAACCTATATGAGAACCATCGGAGGACAGTTTATTCTGGTTTTGGTCGCCCTGATGATTTTTTCTGTTTTCTTCTATTATTCCAAAAAACGGATTTTTTACAACAACCGGGAGTTTATCTTTCTGTACGGCCTGTTTCTCGCAACCATCATGTTGGGAAGCCTGGGATATCACCAGAATTTCAATATGTTCGCCATTCCGGTATTGTTTTTCATCATCATCGTAAACATCCTGATCGGAAGCCGTTCCGCCCTGTATTTATTACTCAGCACAACCCTGCTGATCTCTTACTATGCCCCTAACAGTTATATGTTTGCCTTTATGCAGATAACGGCCGGCATTGTAGCCATCTTCAGTTTGTCACACCTGCAACGGAGAGGACAGCTGATCCTGTCCATATTCCTGATCTTCATCACCTACTCCCTGGTCTACACCGCTTTTATCCTCACCCAGGAAGGGGAAATCCGGATCACCAATCTCTTTGGTTTCATCTGGCTGGCGGTGAATTGTCTCTTGCTGACACTCGCCTACCCGGTGATCTACATTTTTGAAAAGGTTTTCGGCTATACTTCTGAAATCACGCTGATTGAGTTATCCAACCCCAATCATCCGGCTTTGCGGAATCTGACCCAAAAAGCACCCGGCACCTTTCAACACTCATTAATGGTGGCTAATCTGGCTGAAGAAGCAATATACCGGATCGGAGGTAATCCCTTATTAACCCGGACCGGAGCCTTATATCACGATATCGGAAAATCCTATGATCCTATTTTCTTCATTGAAAACCAAACGGGAGGAATCAATCCTCACGATAATTGCGACTTTGAAGAAAGTGCCCAATACATCATCAACCACGTGACCAAG
>CAJMQA010000253.1 GCA_905215395.1 uncultured bacterium
GATTTGAAGGATATGCTGTCTGTGTTACAGATGTGTATATTCTGTGCTTTGCTCTGTTGTTCTGTCGTTTTAATACGGCAGATGAATTTTATCGAACACCGGAAACTGGGATTTAATACAGAGCAGGTCATTGGTTTTTTATGGCGTCCCGGCATGGATATAGAAATCGAGTCTATCCGTAATACCATTATGAGTCAGATTCCGGATATTCTGGCTTTCAGTAATGGAGAGCGATTGCCTTTACTGGATGAAGGTCCAAGAAGTTTTGCAGATGTGGAGCATCCGGAAAATAAGGTACAGGCTTATATGGTACATGGGGATGCCTTTTATTTGGATCTCTATCAGATTCTTTTGGCTGAAGGAAGAAGTATTCTCAAGGAGAGTTATCCTGCCCGGGGAGAAGATTTTACTACGTTGCGGGATGGGGTGATCCCGGAAATACTGGTCAATGAAGAGTTTGTCCGGCAATTGGGGGAGAAGGATATTTTGGGCAGATTGGTGAAAGGGGACAATGAGTATAAAGCGTTCCGGATTGTTGGTGTGGTGAAGAACTTCCATTTTCAACCGCTTTATGAGTCGGTTCAACCCATGTATATCATCTATGATATGCCTTTTGTCAGTTACTCTATGCTGGCGCGTTACCGGGAAGGGAAGAGACAGGAAGTGTTGACAGGGCTACGGAAACTCTATGAAGAACAATTCACGAATTCTGATTTTGAATATTGGGAGTACAATTTTTCACAGCTTTACAATAAAGATATTGCCCTGGTTCGTCTGATCAATATTTTTACTCTGATAGCTATCCTTATCGGAAGTATGGGAGTACTGGCTTTGTCGATGTTTATGGCTGAGAGCCGTCAAAGGGAGATTGCTTTGCGAAAGGTCAACGGGGCCGGGACATGGCAGATCATGTGGCTTTTGAATCTTCGTTTTCTTTGGCGGGTTTTGTTAGCCTGTGCCCTGGGGTTACCTGTTGCACATTATACAATGACCCTGTGGCTGATGGATTTTGCCTATAAAATTGAATTGAGTTTGTGGATGTATGCCGGGGTTGTTTTGGTCTGCGTAGCTATTGTATTCCTGATCATCACCTGGCAGGTAAGACGTGCTGCCCGTATCAATCCGGTTGAAATATTGAAGTATCAATAAATAATTATCGCTATATTTGTCCATATATCTTCTGTTATGACAAGACAAGGTACTATTCTCATCGTTGACGATAATAAAAGTGTGTTGGCGGCATTGGACATGTTGCTGGGTGGTATATTCAGGAAAGTAGTGACTATTGGTAATCCCAATCGTATTCCTGCTATTCTGGAATCCGAAAATATAGAAGTCGTATTGTTGGATATGAATTTCTCTGCCGGCATCAATACAGGGAATGAAGGTTTGTTCTGGCTGAATGAGATCCGCCGGATCAATCCGGATCTGCCGGTCGTTCTGTTTACTGCTTATGCGGATATCGATCTGGCAGTCAAGGCAGTCAAAGAGGGGGCAACGGATTTTGTAGTAAAACCCTGGGACAATGCTAAACTGATAGCTACTTTATTGGCAGCCTACCGCCTGAATAAATCTCAGAACGAAGTGAAACAGCTTCGTGAAAAGGAGGTGGAACTCAAAAAACAACTGCTTTCCAGTGAAGAGATGGTCTGGGGGGATTCTCCCGTCATGCAGCGTCTTCATCAATTGATTGGGAAAGTGGCAGCTACAGATGCCAATATTCTGATTACCGGAGAAAATGGAACCGGGAAGGAAATGGTGGCCAAAGCCCTGCATACTTTATCTGCCCGTAAAAATGAGGTGATGATCTGCGTAGATATGGGAGCCATTACAGAGACCTTGTTCGAGAGTGAACTATTCGGACATGTCAAAGGTGCTTTTACCGATGCAAAGGAGGAGAGGGCCGGTAAATTTGAGGCAGCAGGTAAGGGAACTTTATTTCTGGATGAGATCGGTAATCTGACCTATGCTTTACAATCTAAACTCCTGGCTGCCATCCAAAGCCGGAAGATTACAAGGATAGGCTCCAATAAACCCATAGATATTGATATCCGCCTGATCTGTGCAACCAACAGTGATTTGCAGGAAATGGTGGCCAAAGGGAGCTTCCGGGAGGATTTGCTTTACCGAATCAATACCATTCATATCGAAATCCCTCCGCTTCGCGAAAGAGGAAACGATATTTTGTTGCTGGCTGAATTTTTTCTGCGGAAATACGAAAGCAAATACAATAAAAGACAGCTCTGTCTTGCTGACGACACGCGGAAAAAATTACTGGAATACAATTGGCCCGGAAATGTCCGGGAATTACAACATGCCATTGAGAAGGCAGTGATTATGTGTGATGAACAGGTCTTGAAACCCGGGGATTTCTTTTTCAAGCCGGTTGCCGAAACCTCGGCCGTTTCCAGCCAGCTAACATTGGAAGAGATGGAAAGGGAGATGATCCGCAAAGCTATTGAATGCCATCAGGGCAATATTTCGGCTATTGCCGGGCAGCTCGGTATTACCCGCCAGACTCTGTACAATAAAATGAAAAAATTCGGATTATAATTATGTATCGTTTTCTGATCCCGCTTTTCGGATTATCGCTTTTGTCCGCAGTGGCCTGGCATTTGTATACACTGGAGAATTATCTGCTCTGTGTCCTTACGACATGCGGAGCTATCGGATGTATCCTGACGGTTATATATCAGCTGAATGCTACAAACCGGAAACTGGCCTATTTTTTCAGTGCCTTGAAAAACGATGATTACACCATCCGTTTTATTGAAAATGAAGGTGTGCCGTCGGAACGTATGCTGAATGCTGTTTTGAATCAGATCAAGGAGATCATTCAGAATACCCGTCTGGAAATACAGCAGAAAGAGCGCTATTATGAATTGATCCTGAACAATATCAGCTCGGGAGTGGTCGCTATTGATGATAAGGGATTTGTTGTTCAGACCAACCAGTTTGCACTCCGGCTTCTCGGACTTGAAGTATTTACACATACCAGCCAGCTTATGCGTGTTTCTTCGCAGTTGTGCGAAACCTTTGAGAAAATCAGGACAGGGGAGAACAGGCGTATCACCTATACCAATGAGAGGGGACATATTCAGCTCCTGATCGATGCTACAGCAATTACCATTAAGGGGAAAAGCATACGTTTGCTGGTGATCAATGACATTGAAAATGAGATGGACGAGAAGGAGATCGATTCCTGGATTCGTCTGATCCGGGTACTGGCACATGAAATTATGAATTCTGTTGCACCTATTACTTCCCTAAGCGATACGCTTTTGGATATTCATAAAAACAATACCTTGGGCACCGAACAGATCCGGCACAATACAATCAGTGGTCTGCAAGTAATCAGTGAGACCGGAAAGGGATTGATCTCTTTTGTAGAATCCTACCGGAAATTCACCCGTATTCCCAAACCGGAATGCGAGTGGATGGAGTTGAACGAGTTTATTCAGCGGATGGTGATCTTGTGTAGTATGGAACCTAATTTTGCAAATATCCGGATACATACGTCTATAACCCCTGAGAATTTAAAAATTTGGGCCGATCCCAATTTGCTCGGGCAGGTGATGCTCAATCTGATGAAAAATGCCATACAATCGTTAGAACATCAGACTGTCCCGCGTATCAGCATCGTTGCCGGACAAACAACTGCCGGAACTATCAGGATTCAGGTTATAGATAACGGTCCTGGTATTCCGGCAGATATTATCAATGAAATTTTTGTACCTTTCTTTACCACTAAAAAGGAGGGAACTGGTATCGGACTGAGCATTGCCCGTCAGATTTTGCGTGCCCATGGCGGAAATTTGAAAGTTTCATCAATTCCCGGTAAAGAAACTGTATTTACTTTGACAGTATAAGGGTCAGTTATTTTTCATTATAAAGATGTACATCCATTTGCGGGAAAGGGATATTAAGTTTTTCGGCAGCAAAAGTTTTATATACTTTTTCATTCATATCAAAGAAAACTCCCCAGTAATCAGCTGAATTGACCCATGCACGGACAACGATATTCACAGAACTTTCTCCCAGCGAAGTCAGGGCAATGAAATAAGCTGGATCTTTCAGGATACGTTTGTCTTCTTCCAGCAAACGGATCAGTACAGCTCTGGCCTGATCGTAACTGTCTCCGTAAGCGATACCAAATTCCCAATCCACACGGCGGGTAGAGGCCTGAGAATAATTTTTGGTGATTCCGGTTGAAAGTCCTCCGTTGGGAACAATGATGATTTTATTATCGGCAGTAGTCATGATCGTATTGAAAATCTGAATTTCTTTGACTGTGCCGCTTTGACCTTGTGCTTCAATAAAGTCCCCGACTCTGAAAGGTTTGAACAGTAAAATCATCACTCCTCCAGCAAAATTTTGTAATGTGCCGCTCAGAGCCATACCAACGGCAACACCAGCAGAGGCAAACAGGGCTATAAATGAACTGGTTTCAATCCCCAGTATACTGATTAGAATAATGATGAAAATAAAGTTTAAAGTAATATTAACCAGACTCTTTACAAAAGAAAACAAGGAAGCCTCTACTTCTTTCTTTTGCATAATCCTGATTATAATACGCTTTATTCTTTTGATGATCCAACGTCCGATGATAAAGACGATAAGGGCTATGAGTAGTTTTGAACCCAATGAGACACCCAGATCAATTAATTTACTGATCAATGTGTCCAGTGACATAGTTGATAAGTTTTCCATAAAAAGAGTATTTAAATTTTTGAAGTGTGCGAAAGTATAAAAAAAGAATAAACTATAAAAGGGATTTTATAAACAATCGGGTATAATTTCACATTTCAATTAAAATAAAAGGAATTTTTTGCAAATGCAAATTATTATTATTTACTTTACACAAAAGTCGTTAAAATGGAGATCAGAAATAAGATAAAAGCAGTGGGATTGAAGGCCACACCTCAACGCAGGGCGGTTTATGAGGTGATGCAGGAACTTGGACATAGTTCGATCGATGAGATTATAGAGAGGGTGAGGGCTTTGAATCCTGATATTACGGTTTCGACTATATATCGCATTATGGATTCGTTTTGCCAGGTCGGATTGTTGTCGAGATTTATCGGAGTGACCGGAAAAACTATTTTTGATATTACACCTGAAGAACATCATCATATTTTCACGGCCCAAAATACGATTGTAGATATTGACGATAAGCAACTGACGGAAATGATCAGGCAGCGGTTGCTGGC
>CAJMQA010000254.1 GCA_905215395.1 uncultured bacterium
TAAAACATAAAGATAATTTCTATCACACCCTGACCGTATTGGATACTCTTTCTTTATACAGTCAGGACTTATGGTTACGCTGGGCTGCCCTGTTACATGATATTGCCAAACCCGTTACTAAAAAATACATACAGGGGACAGGCTGGACATTTTACGGACATAATCATGTAGGGGAGCGAATGGTGACCAAAATCTTCAACCGCTTGAAATTACCCCAGAACGAAAAAATGAAATACGTCCAGAAACTGGTTAATCTGCATATGCGGCCTATCGTACTTTCAGAGGAAATTGTCACAGACTCTGCCGTGCGTCGTTTACTTTTCGACGCAGGAGATGATATAGATGACCTGATGACTCTTGCAGAAGCTGATATTACCTCTAAAAATGAAGCTAAAGTAAAACGTTTTCTGACCAATTTTAAGATTGTCCGTCAAAAACTCAAAGAAGTGGAAGAAAAAGATTCCATCCGGAATTTTCAGCCTCCTATAAGCGGAGAAGAAATCATCGACACCTTTCATCTTCCTCCTTGCAAAATAATTGGCGATATCAAAAATGCTATCAAAGAAGCCATTCTTGACGGCGTTATCGGAAATAATTATACCGAAGCCAGGGAATATATGTTTAAAGTAGCCAAGGAGTTAGGAGTCAAAAGCGAAGAATAGCATCATTGTTTTTTAGGAAGAACGACTTTCAGTACGCCCTTATGCATTTTCAGCTGTATAGGAGAATGCATGATATAAGCATCTCCGTCGATATGCACTCTTTCGATATCCCCCTCGACAATCGCCTCCGAACATTGCAGTTCCTTATAATAGGATAATTTATATATTTTTGAATTCATAAAGAAAAGCAGGAACCACAGAATCTCAAAAAAGGCAGGGCGCTTCATGATACATATATCCATCAGGCCATCCTGCATAGAGGCATTGGGGGCAATAAAGGCATTGTTGCCATACTGGGAACTGTTGGCAAAACTCAGGATAAAGCAACTTACCGTCATGACCTTGCCGCCACTGATGATCTTATATTTCTTTTCCGGATAACGGAACCACAATTTAATTGCAGCATAAATGTAAGAGAAAATTCCTCTCAATTTCAGGTTATTGAACTCGTGGGCCACCTGAGCATCAAATCCAACCCCGCTGACATTCAATGAAAATTTCCCGTTCATTTCCAGCATATCAATCCGGGCATACTGATCACTCAGCACCTGTTTCAAAGCCTTTGTCATAAATACAGAATACCCCAGATGGCGGGCAAATCCATTTCCACTTCCCAGGGATACAACAGCAAAAGCAATATCACTTCCCCTCAAAGCACTACCTACCTCATTGACCGTTCCATCCCCTCCCACTGCTACAATATGAGTATATTTTCCGGATTTCCGGGCCTTTTCTACTAATTCATGGGCATGTCCCGCATACTCTGTAAATACGATGTCATAATCAACATGGTCATATTCAGGCAATTTTCTGATCTTATCCGGCAACTCTTTTCCAAGTCCCAGCCCTGATATCGGATTTACTATAAACAATATGCGCATAATCTGTTTTTCATTTTTCAACGGCCTATTCCATAATATATATATCCGAATTCATGCATTTGTTCAGGACTGTATATATTGCGACCGTCAAAAATCACCTTTTCCTTTAGTGAACGTTCAATAAAAGTAAATTTAGGCACTTTAAATTCCTGCCACTCCGTCACCACAATCATTGCATCGGCATCCTGCAAAGCATCATACATATTCTTCGCGTAATTGATTTTACTGCCTATCCTCCGACGGCATTCCTCCATAGCAACCGGATCAAAAGCGGTGACTGTTGCTCCTGCCCCTATCAGTAAATCAATCAATACCAAAGCGGGAGCCTCTCTCATATCATCTGTTGCCGGTTTAAAAGACAACCCCCACATGCCGAAATGTTTCCCCTTCAGCTTTCCCTTGTAATGGTTCCGTATTTTGTCAAACAACACTGTTTTCTGTTTATCATTTACACGTTCGACGGACTTTAAAAGTTCCATACTGTAACCAAAATCATCTCCTGTTTTTATCAAAGCCTTCACATCCTTTGGGAAACAGGAACCTCCATATCCGCATCCGGCATTCAGAAACTTCTTACCAATCCGCGAATCACTGCCAATACCTCTCTTCACAGCCTCCACATCTGCCCCCATAATCTCACATAAATTAGCAATATCGTTCATAAATGAGATACGCGTCGCCAACATTGAATTGGCTGCATATTTTGTCATCTCCGCCGAAGGGATATCCATAAAATAAATCGGAATATCTTTCAAAATAAAAGCATGGTATAAACGCTCCATAACCTTCCCGGCACGCTCAGACTCTACTCCGATCACCACCCTGTCCGGTTTCATAAAATCATTTACAGCGTCCCCCTCTTTCAAAAATTCAGGATTGGAAGCTACGTCAAATTCAACTTTTACTCCTCTCCGATCCAACTCTTCCTGAACAGTCTGTTTTACTTTCATATTGGTTCCTACAGGCACTGTTGACTTAGTCACGACAACCGTATAATCATCTATCAATTCTCCGACTTCCCGGGCCACTCCCAAAACATAGCGTAAATCAGCGCTACCATCTTCATCCGGAGGAGTACCAACCGCAATAAAAACTGCATCTGCATCTTTCAGGGCATCCTTTATGGAAGTCGTGAAAAACAGCCTCTCGTCTGCCCGGTTTTTAGCCACTAATTCTGCCAGTCCGGGTTCATAAATAGGAATACCTCCCTGATTCAATATTTCAATTTTAGATGCATCAACGTCTACACAGGTTACGGTAACACCAGTTTCAGCCAGGCAAGTTCCGGAAACAAGTCCTACATACCCAGTCCCAACTACAGCTATTCTCATATGAATTCTTTTTTATGTATACAATTCTAGAATTTACAAAGTTACAGGATTTAATCGAATATTTTTACAGGAAGCCCTCTCTTTTATTAGCAATTTCTGTATTTTTGTCATTAGGATCCTAAAAATAAAACTATGAAAAGCTTTCAATTTTTTGTATTTATAATCCTGTTATCCATTTTTGCAGGATGTAAAGATAAACAACTTGATTACAGCAAATACATTACCGGATATACCGGAGGAGTCATCAAATCAACCTCTCCGGTTACGGTTTATTTAGGGCAAACACCGGCTAAAGGATTTCAGGCCGGTAGTGTATTACCTGAAAACTTGTTAAAAATATCCCCGGCCATCAAGGGAGAGTTGACCCTAAAAGACAACAATAGCGTTGAATTTGTCCCCGCCGAAAGATTCCGGAACGGTACCACATATAAAGCAAGCTTCAATCTGGGAGCACTTTGTAATGTTCCGGAGGAATTCCGGAAATTTGAATTTCAATTCGATATTGTTCCCCTGACAGTTATCTATGAAAAAGGAGAATTACTCACGGAAGAAGATAATGAAAAAGCCTTGCAATATCAGGGATCACTTGAAAGTTCCGATGAAATCAATAGCGAAGAAATTGAAAAAAGCATCTCTGCAACTTATGACGGACAAAACATAAACCCGGAATGGAGACATGAAGGCAATCACCACTATTTCACATACCATAATCTGGTAAAATCCGAAACCCAAAAGACGCTAACCCTCACTTTCTCCAAAAATATCCAGAATCACGAAACAGAACACATTTCTATTCCGGGATTAAACGATTTTACCCTTCTGAATATCAAAGCTACCGAAAGTGAACCTCCAGTAATTGAAATCTATATGTCGGAAAATATTGACCCGGATCAGGATCTGACAGGTTTGATCAGCCTGCAAAATATATCTGGTTTCAACTATAAAGTCAATGACAATGTCATCTACCTGTATCCCAAAAATTTACAGGAGAATAACAATGTAAACCTAACTCTTCACAAAGGGATCCGGAGCATCAGCGGAAACTCCCTGCAAGAAGAATTCATCAGAAACATACGTATTGTCGCAGCCAAACCTCAGGTAAAACTCATCGGGAAAGGAGTAATTATCCCGGGTAATAACCAGGTGCTCATTCCATTTTCTGCCATAGCCCTGAAGGCTGTTGACCTGGAAATCATTCAGGTTTTCAATCAGAATATGAATTTTTTCCTGCAAGAAAACTCATATGACAACAATAGGGAACTCATGCGTACCGCACGTCCTGTCTATTCAAAAAAAATCGACCTGCAGGCTGGTCATCCCAATATCAACCTGGACAAATGGAACGATTTTACCATTGATCTTTCTGATCTTGTAAAACTGGAAAAAGGAGTGGTATACCGTTTCCGGATAAAATTCAAAAAATCATATACAACCCTTCCTTGTGCAGACGAAAGCCCTGACTCTGAATATGATTCCGGGAACTGGGACAACCCGGGCTACTACTACAGCGAATACGATTATCCATCCGGATACGAGTGGCAACAGAGAAATAATCCCTGCAACATATCCTATTATACGGGCGAACGTTTTGAAGCCCGGAACATTATCAATACCTCTCTGGGAATTATGGCCAAACAGGGAGCCGACAACCAGTATCACATATGTGTGAATGATCTCGGAAGTACAACTCCCGTGTCCGACTGTCAGGTCAGCCTATACAATTACCAAAATCAGAAAATAGATTCCGCACAAACAGACAAAAATGGTTTCACCAGTTTAAAACCTGAAGGGAAGGCCTTCATTGTAGTAGCCCAGAAAGGTAAAGACAAGGCCTGGTTGCGCCTCGGAGATGCCAATGCCTTATCGCTCAGTAATTTTGATGTAAGTGGACAACACGTTCAAATGGGTGTAAAAGGTTTTATCTACGGAGAAAGAGGAGTATGGCGTCCGGGAGACGAGCTATACTTATCTTTAATCCTCGAAGACAAACTTCACGTATTACCCGAAGGACATCCCATTGTTGCACAACTGATCGATCCGAACGGCCATATCACCCAAACATTAAAAGACAACATCAGTAAGAACAATATCTATTGTTTTACTTTCAAAACAGATGAAAAAGCCCAGACGGGCTATTGGCAGGCATTGTTCCGGGTCGGAGGTCTGACTTTTAAGAAAACTCTGAGAATAGAAACTATAAAACCGAACCGCCTGGCCATAACCATGGAATTTCCGAACGATAAGATCATCGGTAAAGGAGTCTCTACAGCTCCCGTCCAGGTCAAAACGAAATGGTTGAATGGC
>CAJMQA010000255.1 GCA_905215395.1 uncultured bacterium
GGCACCTCCGATAAAAATCAGGGCCAGTGCCCAGCTGATCACCGAACCTCCCATAAAGGTGATACCTGCTGCACCTGCAAATACCGAGGCTTTTCCCGAAGTCAGCAGTTCAAAACTGAATGTCCGGGTGTAATAAGACAATAATAGAATACCCAGTAAAAAGCCCAGGTCTGCAAAGCGAGTAACAATAAAGGCTTTTTTAGAAGCTGCAACCGCTTCGGGTTTGGTGTAGTAGAAACCGATCAGCAAATATGAAGATACTCCGACCAGTTCCCAGAAAATATACATCTGGAAAATATTGGGTGCAACGACCAATCCTAGCATTGAGAAGGTAAAAAGGGAAAGAAAAGCATAGTAACGTTGAAATCCGCGTTCACCTTTCATGTATCCCAGACTGTATACATGTACCATCAGGGATACGGTGGTGATGACAACCAGCATCATCACAGAAATAGGGTCCAGTAATACACCCAGGTCGATGTGCAGTTGCTCTGTAAATCGCAGCCATTCAAAATTTACCGGTAATAGTTTGGCATAAACTCCATCCATACGGGGGGCTGAAAAATAGAGTCCGGCGGTCGTGTAGGCCAATAAAGTTGTTATGGTCAGAGAAAGGCTGCCTATACAACCTGCTACTACCGGACGGAGTTTCATCCCGAACAGTCCTAGCATCAGGAATGTCAGCAACGGGAGCAGTAATATTAAAAATGTATATTCCATATCCTTTTATTTTCTAGTCTTTTAGCTCATTCAGATTTTTTACCTGGATATTCCGGATGTTCCGGTAAATATTGATGATGATTGCAATGGCAATGGCTGTTTCACAGGCTGAAATGCCGATGGCAAACAAGGTAAAAAAGAAACCTTCCGGTTGTTCAGGGAACAGGAAGCGGTTGAAGGCTACAAAGTTTATGTCTACTGAATTGAGGATTAGCTCAATCGAAATCAATACGGCCAACATATTCCTTCGGGTCATGAAACCGTAAATTCCGGCGAAAAACATAATGGTGCTGATCACCAGATAGTATTCCATTGTTATTTCCATAAATATGTGGTTTTTATCGTTTTCTTGCTATTAATATACCTCCGATAATACAGGCCAAAAGCAATACACTGATTAATTCAAAGGGAAGCAGATACTGGTATTTTTCCGTACCCATCAAAGCTGTTCCTATCACTTTCTGATTGACTTCGCCGGGAACGAACCGGGTCACCGGGAAAGAGTGCGTCAGGGTAATAAAGATACAGATGGCAGCTCCTGCAATGGCAGATATAAGACCAGCAAAAAATTTACTGGTCTTCAATTTTTCAACTTTCTGGTTATCTGAACTGGTCAATAAAATCGAAAATACATATAAAACAATGATACCGCCGGCATATACCGTCAATTGAACAGCCCCCAGAAATGAATAGTTTAATTCAAAATAGATTCCTGCAGTGGCGAAAAGTACAAACAACAGATATGTAGCGGAGCGAAGTATTCGCCGGGTCGTCACAGTCAGTATTGAACAGACAATAATAACTGCTGCAAGAAAAAAGAAGACCACTTGTGCTAAAGTTATTTCCATTATACTTGTTTTATAGAGTTCATGATTCGGTTATGCCTGGGGATTCTGTTTTTCTTCCAATTTTGATCCCTTTTGATTCAATTGAATAACCAACTTATCACGCGTGAATACTGCGTGTTCAAAGGTCGGTATGAATTGTATGGCATTGTGGGGACAGCTTCTTACGCATAACTGGCAATACAGGCAACTTCCGTGATCGTACAGGTAGCGAACCAGTACTTTCTTTTTTTTGCCGTCTTCTGTTGTAATCATTTCCGATTCAATGCGGATAGTATCGTTCGGGCAATTCATCTGGCAGATTCCGCAAGCTACACAATGATGTTCATTGCGTTCGTTGTGAATCATAGACAGTTCTCCGCGGAAACGGTCGAACATTTTCAGGGTTGCCCGGTTTTCGGGATATTGCTGTGTGGTCTTAGGGGTAAAAAACTCCCGGAGAGTGATACTCATTCCTTTCAGCAAAGAGCCTAAACCACTGAAGAATGAATTAAAATATTCTTGTGTACTTCTCATAATCTCCTAAAAATGTAATTTGAATACTACCACAAAGACCATCAAAAACAGGTTGCACAGGTTGATGGGAAGCAGGTATTTCCATTCCAGTGTCAGTAACTGGTCGATTCGTAATCGTGGAAAAGTCCATTTGAACCACATGATGATAAATACCATAACGGCACTCTTGCCCATAAACCATATGAGAGAAGGAATATAGTCCATGGCTGTATTGAATGATTCCCAGCCGGGGATATGCAGGGGCATCCAGCCTCCCCAGAACAATGTGGTGGCTACTGCTGCAACAATGAACATATTCACGAACTCTGCAACGTAAAAGAAACCGAAATGCATGCCTGAATATTCGGTGTGATATCCGGCTGTCAATTCTGATTCGGCTTCAGGAAGGTCGAATGGACCCCGGTTGGTCTCTGCTGTTCCTGCGATCAGGTATATGACAAAAGCAATGAAAGCCGGGAGGTGTCCTTTGAAGATAAACCAACAATCAGCCTGATTCTCTACAATGGTGGATAGTTGCATGCTACCGGAAAGTACAACCATAGTAAGAATGGATAAACCGATGGAAAGCTCGTAACTGATCATCTGTGCACCACTTCGCATAGCTCCGATCAGGGAATATTTGTTATTGCTGGCCCATCCGGCCAGCAGAATTCCGACAATACCGATAGATGAAACGGCTATCAGGAAGAAAATACCGACATTAAAGTCGATAATCTCCAAGCCTTTGGCAAAGGGAATGCAGCTGAATGCCAATAAAGAAGCTATAATAACAATATAGGGAGCCAGGTTGAAAAGGAAACGGTCTACATGGTTAATTTCTATAATTTCCTTGATCAGCATTTTTATCATATCAGTGACGGTTTGTATGACTCCGTACGGACCAACCCGGTTCGGACCGAGGCGGCATTGAAAAGCTGCGCAGACTTTCCGTTCTGCATAAATAAGGGCGAGTGCCATGACGGCATAAGCAATCAGGAGGCATATACCGATCAGGACGAATTCCGTAACAGTAACCCAGGACTCCGGAAGCAGATTGCGTAAAGTGGCATCAACCCATTGTGTAACTACTGCAAAATCAAACATAGTTTAATAATAATATCGTTTATTATTCATTGTTCCTTACTCATCATTTAGCGGTCAATGTCTGGCACGACATAATCCAAAGATCCGCCGATGGCAATCAGGTCGGCGATTTTATTATGACTGGCCAGTAGATCGACCACGGATACCAGCGGAAGGCCGGGGGAGCGGAATTTGACCCGGTAAGGATTTTTATCCCCCCGGCTTTCAATGAAAACTCCGAATTCTCCGCGGGCGGCTTCTACGCTTTTGTAAAATTGTCCTTCCGGTAATTTGATGATGGGCTTGGTTTTTACGGCAAAGTCTCCTTCCGGAATGTTATCTATTAATTGTTCAAGTATGTGAAGTGATTCGACAATCTCATCCATGCGTACCATGTAGCGGTTGAAGGTATCACCGTGAGAATAGGTGATTTCTTTGAAATCCACTTTATCATATACTCCGTAAGGGTGCAGTTTACGAACGTCACATTTCCATCCGGAAGCACGTCCTGAAGGACCCGTTACGCCATACGAAATGGCATCTTCTAAGGAAAGAATACCGATATTTTTCATTCGCTGCCGGGCAATGATATTACCGGTGAAAACTCCGTGATATTCTTTCAGCATGGGAGGCAGATATTTGAGAAATTCCTTGATGCGCTTAATCAGGTTGGGGTGAATATCCGCCATCACTCCTCCGATGATATTGTAGTTTTGTATCAGTCGCCCGCCACAGGTTTCTTCAAACATGTCGAGAATTTTTTCCCGGTCACGGAAACCGTAAAAGAAAGCCGTTAAGGCTCCGAGGTCCATACAAAAGGTAGACCAGAACAGCAGGTGGGAAGCTATACGGGTCAGTTCGTCCATGATGGTACGGATGTATTTGGCCCTTTCCGGCACTTCGAGGCCCATGGCTTCTTCTATGCACATGCAGAGCGCATGCCGGTTCATATGTGCAGACAGATAATCCAGACGGTCGGTCATGGCCAGGGTCTGGGGATAAGTCAGGCTTTCGCACAGCTTTTCAATGCCTCTGTGGATATAGCCACAGTTGACATCCACTTTTTTGACGATCTCGCCTTCCAGGGACACCCGGAAACGGAGAACACCGTGGGTGGCTGGATGCTGAGGTCCGATATTTACTACATATTCGTCATCTTCGAAGATTACGTTTACTTTTTGTTCTACTTCTCCGGACTTGCTCAGCTCCAGAGTCGGGGTTTCATCCGGACTGCTTTCACTGTCCAGACGTACAGGATTGATAGATGCGTCTGCATTATAATCTTTACGGAAAGGATAACCTACCCAGTCGTTCCGTAAAAACAAACGCCGCATATCGGGATGATTGATGAAGCGGATACCGAAGAAACCGAAAACTTCCCGTTCATTGAGATTAGCTGTGGCCCAGATATCTGAAACACTTGCCAATTCCGGATTCTCTCGGTTTGCTGTCTCTGTAAGCAATACGATTTCATGTCCCAAAGTGGTAGAACGAAGGTGATAAATTACTCCTAAGGTTTCTCCCCAGTCCATGCCGGTCATGCAGACCAGAAAGTCGAATTGGAAGTCTTTATCGTTCCTCAGACGGAGAGCCAGATCGTGGAAAAGTCCGTGCGGAACCCGAACGGTCAGACATCTCCTTTCCTCAATGATGGCTTCCGGAATAATATTTAATATTTTTTCTTTCATAAGTTGAACTACACATTTTGAGGTTTGGGCTCTTGTTTGTTGATTCCTCCCAGGAATTTTTCCATTTTGATTTTCCGTTGTAATTGTAACATTCCGTATAACAGTGATTCCGGGCGGGGAGGACAACCTGGCACATAAACATCCACAGGTAAGATTTGATTTACCCCTTTTACAACATGGTAGGAATTTTTGAAAGGTCCTCCGGAAATAGCACAACCTCCCATAGCAATGACATATTTGGGATCTGCCATCTGGTCGTATAAACGTCGTAATACGGGAGCCATTTTATGGACGATAGTTCCGGCAACGATGATTACATCTGCCTGACGGGGGCTGGCT
>CAJMQA010000256.1 GCA_905215395.1 uncultured bacterium
GACCAAGGGGGTGGAGCTGGCAAAAAAATACAATCTGCCTGAAGCAATTATCAACTTCATCCGGACCCACCACGGAAAAAGTAAAGTAAAATATTTTTATAACTCTTTCAAAAACAAATATCCGGACCGGGAAATTGACGAATCCTTATTCACCTATGCCGGGCCCGATCCGGTAAGCCGGGAGTGTGCTGTCGTTATGATGGCCGATGCAGTGGAAGCTGTATCCAGGACTTTAGCCAATAAAACAGAAGAAAATATCACAAAATCAGTAAACGATATCATTGACGGACAACTGCATGACGGTCGTTATGCAAATGCAGATATAACATTTAAAGATATTGCAGTCGTCAAAAAAGTTTTCATTGAAATGCTGACAAATATATATCATTCACGTATTGCTTATCCTAAATTAGAAAAACAAACAGAAAACAAACATTAAAACTTAGGAATATGACACAAAAAGCCATCACGATTAAAGACTTAGCAGAAAAACTAAATATCTCTGTTTCTACGGTGTCAAGAGCATTAAAAGACAATCCTGAAATCAGCCAGCAAACGCGGAAAACAGTCCAGGCCCTGGCCAAAGAACTGGGGTATAAACCCAATCCTATTGCAGTGGCCTTAAAAACCCATAAAAGCAATACCATAGGAGTGGTTGTCCCTCAGATCGTAAATACTTTTTTTGCGACTGTAGTAAAAGAGATCGAAGAGGTGGCGGATAAGTATGGTTATAATGTGTTGGTGAGTTCATCCAATGAAAGTTTTGAAAAAGAAAAGAAAAACATAGACATATTCCTGGCAAACCGTTGTGACGGCATCATTCTCTCTATTTCAAAGGGTACCACCTCCTACGAACACATCAAGCACATACAGGACATGGGAATCCCCCTGGTGCTTTTCGACCGCACCACGAAAGAATTGGATGTATCCCGTGTGGTTGCCGACGATGCCGATGCAGCATTCAAAATCGTCCAGCATCTGATTCACGGGGGCGCCAAAAAAATAGCCCTGCTGACAGGTCCTGAACAATTGTCCATTGGCAAAAACCGTATGAAAGGCTACCTGAAGGCCATGACATTGAATAAACTGGAAATAAACACCGACTATATTGTGAGATGTGAAGATTTTTCAGTAAAAGCAGCCAAAGAGGCAACCCAGCGTCTGCTGAGCATGAAAAATATTCCGGATGCTATTTTCGGGATCAATGACGATATGGCAATCGGGGCCATTGAAGCTATCAAAGAAAAAGGTCTGAAAATTCCGGAAGAAATTGCTATTTTCGGTTTTTCCAATAGCAAACGTTCCCGTTACATGACCCCCTCAGTCAGTACCATCAATCAGTTTCCTGAAAAAATCGGGGAAACAGCAGCTGAATTACTTTTTGAACAGATCCTGAACAACAAACATGCCCAGATCCGGGAGGAAGTAATTAATTGCGAACTGGTTGTCAGGGAATCTTCTGACAGATCATTTCTCCACTAAACCAAGATCCGATACAAATAACAACTTTTGGAATTGTTCCGGTTTCAAGTGTTGTTATTTGTTTATACTTTATATCCAATGCAAATTCGACTACTTCATAGCGGTTAAAGATTGTTAAACCGATATACATCTGCACCTTCCTGATTATATTTGTAAAACTAAGTCCCAAATAAGCAAGAATATGGATGTCGTGGTCGAAAACTTAACAAAGTCTTTTGGTTATCAAAAAGCAGTAGACTCTGTAAGCTTTAACGTAAAAAAAGGGGAAATACTAGGTTTTCTCGGACCGAATGGAGCCGGGAAAACAACAACTATGAAAATCATGTCCTGTTTTCTTTTCCCCGATTACGGTAATATTTACATCGGTAAATATTCCATTCATAAAAATGCTTACAGAATCAAAGAGGTCATCGGCTACCTACCGGAACACAATCCTCTTTACGAGGATATGAATATCATTGATTTTCTGATTTTTATAGCACGTATTCACAATATTCCCCACTACAAGATCATTCCCAAAGTAATGGATATGATACGTATGTGTGGTCTGGAAAACGAAAAACATAAAACAATACGGGAGCTGTCCAAAGGCTACCGCCAACGGGTCGGTCTGGCCCAATCCCTGATCCATGATCCGGAAGTCCTGATTCTGGACGAACCAACTACAGGACTCGATCCGAATCAGATCATAGAAATCAGGGAACTGATCAAAAACATCGGTAGGGAAAAGACGGTGATCATGAGTTCACACATCTTAGCCGAAATCGAAGCGACCTGCGACCGGGTACTGATCATCAACAAAGGAAAAATTGTAGCAAACGGTACTTCCGCAGAATTGAGAAATAAATCCAACTCTGATAAACTATTGAAAGTATGCATAAAAGGAGGGGAAGATATAGATATTTTCAACGAACTGGCTCTTTTACCGGAAATTGAAAATATCATTCCTGCTGCCGGGCATTACTTTGAAGTGCAGGGAAGTCACGGAAGTGAAATAGAAAAAAGTATTTTTGAAGTGTGCAGCCGTAATAACTGGTACATACAAGAATTAACACCGGTAGAAACCCGTCTGGAAGACATTTTCCGCCAGGTAACACAAAATTGAAAATTCATGAACACAGTTAAAATACTCATAAACAAAGAATTGAGCAACGCCTTCAATTCATGGAGTACATACATCGGATATATACTGTTTTTTTGTGTCTGCGGGTATTTTTCCTGGCTATCCACCAACAATTTATTTTATCTGGGACAAGCTAACATGATGCCTGTATTTGCAGTGATCAACTGGACACAGTTTTTTATGATCCCCGCCTTAACCATGAAAAGCATTGCTGACGAAAAAAGGAATGGCACTATTGAATTAATGCTGACGAAACCGATAAAAACCGCAGATTTGATTTGTGGAAAATTTTTCTCCAATCTGATCATCACCAGTATTGCAATTGCCATGACCCTACCGTATTATATTACGATTTCTATTTTAGGTCAGGTCGACCACGGGGCTGCCTTTCTGGGATATCTCGGAGTCATAGAGATGAGTGCCTGTTATATCAGTATCGGCATTTTTTCATCTGCACTCTCACGCACTCCGGTCACCGCATTCTTTATCAGCTTTGGTATCGGTTTATGCTTCCAACTGCTATTCGGCATGCTGGCACAGCAAATAGGTACCGGCATTTTTGCCGAACTGTTCGGCTACTTGTCCATGGAAGAACATTTTGATTCTCTTTCACGGGGAATACTGGACTCCCGGGATATCATCTATTTCGGCTCTGTTATTACCATTTTCCTGGCTCTGTCTAAATTTTTTATTTGTAAAAGCAGATTTTGAAATGAACAAAATTGTAAAAGACGTTATATATATCCTGACAGCTGTTTTACTGCTGAATATTGCCTCCTTTTTTATCTTTTTCAGGCTGGATTTCACGCAGACCAAACGTTATTCCCTGAGTAAAGTCAGTAAAAACAGTATCCGGAACAATACTGAACCTATTGTTGTCGATTTTTATGTCTCGGAAGATCTGCCTCAGGATATAAAAAAATTAGCAAAAGAATTCCGTTCCCTGCTCAAAGAATATAAATCCCTGAGTAATGTAAATTTTACAATCAATACCATTTATCCCGATAATACAGAGAAAGAATTTAAAGCGACAGAAGCCGGAATTCAGCCTATATTCAAAGAGATCCGGGAAAGGGATCTGGAAAAAATCCAGAAAATATATATCGGAGCCGTATTTCACATCGGCAAAAACCAGACAGTACTTCCGGCTATCAATTACAATACACCATTGGAATATGAGATTACCCGTTTATTGAAACAAGCTTCAGATACTATCAAACCTAAGATCGGATTCGTCCGGGGACATGGTGAAAGTACACTCAACAGGATGCCCCAACTGGTGAACGAACTCTCCCATCTTACCGATATGACAGTTGTAGACCTGAATACGGCCAACTCCATCGGGAAATGCAATGTCATTTGTATTATCGATCCCAAAGACACTTACTCCGTCTACGAATTGGAACAACTGGAGAAATACCTCGAAAAAGGAGGACGTTTGTTTATTGCCCTGAATCATGCCATCGGGCAATTGACGGGCAACCGGAACAACGGTTTTATCAACCGGACAGGCATTGAAGACATGCTGGAAAAAAAAGGCCTGAAGATCAAATACGATTTTGTCGTTGACAACAACTGTGGAACCATTGCCATAAACCAACAATACGGCTTCATCAATTTCCAGAGTAATGTCAGCTTTCCCTACCTGCCCATTATCACCAACTTCAGCAAACATACCATCACCTATGGTCTAAGGTCACTTTTATTACCATTCGCCAGCAGTATCGAACAAGTAAAAACCCCCAGTACCTATATCTTTACACCATTGGCAGAGACCTCTGCCATCTCCGGAGTGCAACAGGCTCCTGTATTTTTCAATTTCCAGAAACAATGGACACAGCAAGACTTCAATCATCCCCATAACGTCGTTGCAGCCTTGTTAACCAACGATGACAACGGCAGTGCCATTGTCACCATCACAGACGCCGATTTTATACACGACGAAATAGTAACTTCCAGCCGTACCGATAATGTGACATTTGCCCTCAATTCTATCGAATGGCTGGCGGACAATTCCGGACTCATACAACTCCGGAATAAGTTTACCACTTTTTCCTCCCTGGAACCCACAGAAAATAGTTTACGGGAGTTCCTGAAGTATCTGAATTTCCTGTTACCTATTGTGGCAATCGCCCTATTCGCACTGATCCACTACAGGAACAAACAACGCAAAAGAGCCAACCGCTCACATCCGGGGTATATTGATTAAAGCAGGTTCTGTATTTTCTTATATAAAGAATCGCTTACCGGAGTCAAAGGTAAACGCAGGGTATTACACCGGATAATTCCGGAAGCATGAAGAGCAGCTTTCACTCCAGCAGGATTTCCTTCCTCAAAAAGAGCTGTGCACAGTTCTGACAATTTCAGATGAATCTGTTGTGCCGCGACAAACTCACCCTGCCGGGCATATGCAACCATCCGGGCACAATCCCGGGGATTTGAATTTGCCAGTACAGAGATAACCCCTTCAAAACCGATAGACATCAAAGGTACAACAATAGCATCATCCCC
>CAJMQA010000257.1 GCA_905215395.1 uncultured bacterium
AATATCTGCTTGCGCTTCCACAATTTCAAAATAAGATAATTATAAACTTTAATCAAAAACAAGATTCTATCTTTATAACCAAAAAAGATTTTAATCCTGATGATTATTACTCCTACGACACATCCTGGAGAAAAGACCATGTAACAGCTCCTATGCTAATAACTAAATGGGGACAGAAAACTCCTTTCAATTATGCAATGCCTGTGAATCAAGAATGCGGACATCATGCCTTAGCCGGTTGCGTTCCTGTAGCAATAGGACAATTATTTTCATATTATATATGTTAGACATCGTCCAAGTGGAGCTACAATGTATGTTGAAACTGAAAGATATTCTTTATTACATTGTAATTATGGTTGGGATGGATTATCCAATGGATATTATATATCTGAAGTCTTTGACGTATGTCATCCGATTATTGCAGATTCCCCAGATTATCTAGTCCCACCTGCAGGTTCACATGTTGAATTCATTTATTCTCTAAGAGTACTAACTGACATAACCCCTAAAAAATAATTTATGAAACACATTTTCCTCATATGTATTATTTTTCTTTTCCTGCTCGCACAAACCGAGTGAAGAGATCACACCCGAATTAACCAATCCCATAGCTGAATTTCTCGCAGACAAATGTTTCTTCATGCTTATACAAGGAGATGTGCTCGGTATTCCATCCGAATGGTATACGTACAGGTCCGACTCTACCGGTACTTTGGCATCCATTTATAGCGCATCGCCGGAAAGGTATGAAAAGGAATTTACCTGGAGTATGGATCAGGAAATTATCGTTAGGACTTATGATCATAAAAACATAGAGAGAGACAGTGTCATTCATTGGAACAAAGGGAACAATACTTTGGAAATCAAAAACCTACAAAAACAAGGTTACACCTGGAGAGGCATTGAAGTCAAAGCGAACTACGAGATTCCGGCCGATAGTGTATGGCAATATCTCCATTGAAAAGTCCTTCCTGCAGATAAAAGTTCATGTCATCTTGCAAATTCTGTTTTATAAGCAGATATTTGCGGCATGAAATTTTTTGCACTTTACAAAGAACATTACAAGGATCTTATCCACCTTGGTATCCCGATCGTCATCGGGCAAATCGGGATTGTTGTGGTAGGGTTAGCAGACAATATCATGGTTGGACAATACAATACGCTCCACCTGGCCGCAGCCTCCTTTGTCAATAGCGCTTTTAACATACCGATACTATTCGGTCTGGGGTTTTCATATGGATTAACACCTTTAGTAGGACAATTTTTCGGCAGGCGGGATAAATTCCATGTCGGTCAGTTGTTGCGTAACAGCTTATTGGTGAACCTATGTATGGGAATCCTGCTCACACTGATCATGGGTATCGTTTGGTTCAATGTGGATAAACTGGGACAACCCGAAGAACTTCTGCCATTAATACGTCCCTATTTTCTTTTGCAACTGGCATCTCTGGTATTTGTCATGTTATTCAACTCTTTCAAACAATTTGCAGACGGAATAACAGACACGAAAACTCCCATGTACATCATGATTTTGGCGAATTTACTGAACATCGGAGGAAATTACATTTTAATATACGGAAAACTGGGACTTCCGGCACTGGGAGTTATCGGCGCAGGTATATCTACCCTGGTCGCCCGGATTGTCATGTTCGTAGCATTTACCCTTCTATTTTACCGGAGCATGCATTACCGCCGTTATCTTGTAGGTTATAAACGCAGCCGCTACAATTCCACCGATATCTTTTCGCTCAACAAGATGGGATGGATGGTGGGACTGCAAATGGGACTGGAAACAGCTCTGTTCAGCGTTACAGGCATTATGATCGGCTGGCTGGGTAGTATCGCCCTTGCGGCACATCAGATTATGGTGGCAGTTTCTACTCTGGGTTTTATGATTTATTATGGCGTAGGAGCAGCCATCTCTGTACGGGTCAGTAACTACTATGGCCGGGGAGAGCTGCCCAATGTCCGGCGGACTACCATGGCCGGCTTTCACCTGATTCTTTGTCTGGCCCTCATCGCTTCCGGTATATTTCTCCTTTCCAAAGACTTCATTGGCTATCTGTTTACCACTTCCGTCGAAATCATCCAGGTAGTTTCCACTTTGGTATACATCTTACTGGCCTATCAATTCGGTGACGCCTTACAAATTACCTATGCCAACTCTTTGCGCGGAATCGGAGATGTGGTTTCCATGGCGGTCATCTCTTTCGTCGGCTATTTCCTCATAGCCATGCCCATATGTTACATCTGCGGTTTTATCCTGAACTGGGGAATTACAGGTATCTGGATCGGATATCCGGTAGGTTTAACCCTGACCGGAATGATGATGTGTATCAGATACTATTCAAAATCCAAACCCAGTAAGGTACAAATCTGCCGGTAACCCTTTTCCTTGTCGGTAAAATGAACCGTCCGGAATCCCAATTCCCGGGCCACCTCAATATTTTTTGCCAGGTCGTCAATAAAAAGGGACTCTTCCGGTATAACGTGATGGCGTTTTGTCAGCAACTGATAAATCTGTTTTTCCGGTTTGATCAGTTTTTCATGAGCGGAAATGATCTTCCCGTCAAAATAACCGAATACTTCCCGGTCTTTCAGATAGTCATAAAATTCCAGTGACATATTGGAAAGGCAGAACAAACGATAACCTTTTTCTTTCAGCACCTTTATCAGGCGTATAGTCTTCGGAATATCCCGCAAGGAATGTTTGACAAATTCCACAAAATCCCAGCATTCAGCATACCGCCGGCCTGAAAAAAGGCTCATCTCCCGGACAATTTTCACCTGATCTACAGTTCCTCTGTCATAATCCGGCCAATATTCCTGAAAAAAACCTTTTTTGAAAAGAGTTACAGGCATTTCCGGGTCTCCGGTATACTCCTCCATCAAACGTTCGGGATTCCAATCCACTACCACTCCACCTAAATCAAAGACAATATTTTTCATTTCTATATTTTTATTTTATTCTTTTGTTACACGATTTCTGCCTGCACAAAGTTACAAACTTATGACAGGCTCTTAAAAATCAATAATTACTCCTACCGAAGGCAGTACAGTACCGCCCAGTTCATTCCGGATATCTCTCATCTGATAATATCCTTCCCGTGCCGGATCCTTCTTATAACTACCATCTGCATTCTCTGCCGGCACCAATACATCAGGCCCCAGAGCCTTATAATTATATATATTCTGAATATCAGCATATAATATCAAGGACCATTTCTTAAAAAAGAAACTCTTATCCAACCGGACATCCAGCTGGTGAAAAGCAGGCAAACGACCGGTATTGAAACGGGTATAATCATAATAAGGCTGATGTCTGGCATCCCAGGCCTCAATACAGGAAGAAGTCTCCACATCATAAGGGGTATATGGTCCTCCTGCCACATAACGCCATTTGAATCCAAAATCCCAACTTTTCCCGAAATGCCGGGTTGCCGTCAATGAAAAAATATGACGGTTATCCCAGCTACTGGGAATATAACGTGAAGTCGGCCGCAATTCTTTGTCCATGGCTTTAAACTCAGAACAATACCATGTATATGCCAGAGAGGCAACGATTCCGTAAAACTCTTGTGTCCTCAACATCAATTCCACTCCATAAGCACGGCCTTCACCGACAGGTTTTACAGGCTCATCCCCCACAGCCACATAATCCGTTCCCTTATTGGCCAAAGCAATGGAATCAATAAGCGACACAGGATAATGATCATAGGTCTTGTAAAAACCTTCCAATGTAATATTCGTCTTTGCCCCTGGCCGGTATTCCACTCCCAATACGTAATGATTGGCACCGATATATCCGGTACGGGTCTCTTTATTTAACAATACTCCTTTTCCATCAGCATACCCCAATGTTGTATATGAAGGCAGTTCGTAATAGCGTCCGATATTCCCATTCAATGACCATTGTTCACTCACCCTATAAGCCAAGGATAAACGGGGTGACAATTGCCTGAACAAATTCCCGGTACGTCCAGTGTAATCGCAGGCATCAGCCCGAAGACCCAAAGAGACAGACAAACGTTCGTAAAAAAAAGATCGGGAAGCCTGGGCAAATACTGAATATTTCCACATATTCAGCTTCCGGGAATAATCTACTGTCATAGGTTCTCCGGCTATAAACATCTGCCGGAAAGTCGTATTGTCATATTGGGCATATTCCAGGCCTGCCCCCACATTCAGACGAAAACCATTTGCCAGGTGCCGGCGATGTTCAAACCGGAATTTATTCTCTGTTTCCCCCGAACGATAATCTACGGTTTTGGGTTGGCGCTCATCATTCCCCGGGTATTTCTCAATTTTATTATGCAATCCGCTCCGGCTCAATACAAAAAGATGATGCCAGTTGTTTCCGTAATGTTTAAAAGTTGCCCCCACCGTATAACTCCATTGCTGGCTTTCCGGCAACCAATTGAGCAAATACTTCTGATTATCGTCAGGATCTTTCATATCCGTATTCAGATGGTTCACATCGTAGGCCCCGATTCCAAGCAAAGTGAGCTCATTTTTTTTATTAAAATGCGTGACCGTCTTAAACTGAAAATCATTATAAACCGGCAAGAAAGGCAACCCGATGATACCGAACAACATTTTCAGGTAGCTCCGCCGGGCAGATGCAATAAAGGTGGTCTTCGACAATAGAGGACCGTCCATGGACAAACCATAATCGGTAGCACCAAAAGTAGCCCGGACTTTCACTCGGTCCGGATTTCCCTCTATCTGATGGAAATCGAGCATAGAACTCAGCATATTCCCGCGAGCCGCCGGAAAAGCACCGGAATAAAAGTTTACCTCCTTGACAAAATCGATGTTGACAATACTTACCACTCCCCCGGATGCTCCCTGAGTCGCAAAATGATTTAAATTCGGTAATTCCACTTCATCCAGATAAAAGCGGTTCTCCGCTGGTCCTCCTCCCCGAACGACAAAATCATTCCGGAAGGCAGGGGAGGACAAGACTCCCGGCATAGACTGCACAACTTTGGAAATATCCCGGTTCCCTCCGGGATTTTTCTCAATTTCTGCAATTCCGATCCGTTGTAAAGCCACCGGACTGTCTACGTTCTTCCGGAAAGGACTGGCTTTTACTGTCACTTGTTCCAAA
>CAJMQA010000258.1 GCA_905215395.1 uncultured bacterium
CACCCGGTCGTCTGCCAGACGATAAAAAGCATTCCGGCCTTCTCTCCGGATTTGCAGTATACCTTTGGCGTACATGTCTGTCAGGTGGTGGGAAATCAATGCCTGACTACATTCTGTCTGTTCACAGATATCGGATACATTCAGCTCTTCATTTCTGGATAACAGGCAGATGATGGCCAGTCGGTTCGGATGGGCAACTGCTTTTAAAACATATGCCATCTGCTCTAATTCTTCTTTGGTAAAACAGTGTGTTGCCATATTCTTTTTATTTTCTGATACAAATATATAAACATGTATTTATATATACAAGAAATCGGTATTAAAATATCTTGTTTTAAGTAAAAAATAGATAAGATTACGAAAAAGCCAGCTGTTTTAGTTGATTTAGATTAAGGATAGAGATGTGTTTTTTCTGTACCGAGATTGTTCCGTTTTCAGCTAATTGTCCGATGGCTCTGGAAAGAGAGGGACGTGTCACTCCGAACATGTCTGCCAGTTCCTGGTGAGTGTGAGGGAGGTCGAACTTTGATTGGTTCGTACGTTTTATTTGCTTCAACAGATAATTGGCCAGTTTACTTTTAATGCTGCCAAAACCCAGCAACTGGACCCGTTCAGAAAGAAATTTGCTTCTGTCCGACATACTACGCATAAAATTGGTAAGTACCTGACTGTTGGATTGGAGGATAGTTGTAAAATTTTCTCTCGGAATACTGATAATAATTGTTGGAGTCAGAGTGATAACGTCGACGGGTAAGGTGTTGTCGCTTGCGTATAGAAAAGCCGGTGCAATAGAACGGGGGGCGGATATTTCCTCGATAATGATGCGTTCGCCTGACGGATTGGTCATTTCACCTTTTACGGTTCCCTGTTCAATAAGTAATAAATTCTTGTATTGATCTCCCTGGATTGCAATAATTTCTCCTGCCGGATATTGTTTTACACGGCTTTTATCATTTAAGAGACTGTCAGTTTCTGCCGGATTAAGGCCGGTAAACAGGGGACTTTTGTAGATATTTTTCATAATGACAAAAATACATAGAATTTATATTCATCATGTAACAAATGTTACAAAATTAGCTGTAAAAGAGCTGGTATTTTTGTTATGAATTAAAAATGTCAGCATATGAAGAGAACAATTATAAAAATCGATGAAACACTTTGTAATGGTTGTGGTGCATGTGTCAGCGGATGTCACGAAGGTGCCTTACAGCTGATTAATGGCAAGGCTGTTATGGTAAGTGAATTATACTGTGACGGACTGGGAGCCTGCATTGGAGAGTGTCCGGTTGGAGCAATAGAGCTGGAAGAAAGGGAAGCAGAGCCTTACGATGAAGAGGCTGTGATGGAACGTTTGATACAGAAAGGGGAGCAGGTGATTATTGCTCATTTGAAGCATTTGAAACAACATGGTGAGCATAAACTTCTGGAACAAGGGCTGGCTTATCTGAAAAAGGGGAATATTGAAATAAATTTTCCTGGAAGCAAAGAAAAAGAACCGGAAAAACTGGCATGCGGTTGTCCCGGAAGCAGAGCGCAGTTTTTTACTCCTGTAACCGGGGAGATCAAGCCTGTGGTTTCTGAATTGAGGCAATTTCCTGTACAGCTTCATTTGCTGAATCCTCAGGCCGGATTCTTAAATGGAGCGGACGTGTTGCTGGCGGCTGATTGTACGGCTTTTGCCAGTGGTGAATTTCACCGGCGTTTTTTGAAAGGGAAAATATTGGCCATAGCTTGTCCGAAACTGGACCCTTATATTCAGTCTTATATCGATAAACTAACAGCGTTTATCGACGTATCAATGATAGATACACTGACTGTATTGATTATGGAAGTTCCTTGTTGCGGTGGTCTGCTTCGGATTGCCGAAATGGCACGTAAACAGGCAAAACGGAATATTCCGCTAAAAGTGATTGTACTTTCTGTAAAAGGAGAAATAAGAAGTGAAAAATGGATCTAAAAAAATCAGATTATGAGTATGTTTTGTTTTCAATGTCAGGAGACTGCCGGTAACAAGGGGTGTACCGTCAGAGGAGTTTGCGGCAAGGAGCCTCAGACGTCAGCTTTAATGGACGCATTGTTGTATGCTGTCAGGGGAATAGCTATTGTAAATCGGAGCCTGAGGGAAAAAGGAGCTGCCGACGGTGAAGCCAGTCATTTTATATTGGATGCTTTGTTTTGTACAATTACAAATGCCAATTTTGATAATTCCGCTATCAGTGAGCGGATCACCAAAGCCTTGGTGATAAAAAATGAATTGACCGGTACAGCCAAAAAGCGGGCAATTGCTTTACCCGATCTGCCTGAAGTGTGTTTTACGGCAGAACCGGTACAATATGAAAGCATTGCTGCAAATTTAGGTGTCCTGGCTGAAAGCAATGAGGATCTCCGTTCTTTAAAGCAATTGGCTGTTTACGGGGTAAAGGGAGCTGCCGCTTATACTCAGCATGCTTTGAAACTCGGCTTTGAAAGTGAAGATATCTATGAAATGATAGAGAATGCCCTTGCAGAGGTTTCACGTACAGATATTTCTGCGGAAGAATTGACTTCTCTGGTACTCTCTGTCGGAGAATGCGGTGTCAAAGCGATGGCTTTATTGGATCAGGCCAACACTTCCACTTATGGAAATCCTGAGATCACAAAGGTAAATATCGGAGTGGGGAAGAATCCGGGGATTCTGATCAGCGGCCATGATCTGAAAGATTTGGAAGAATTATTGGAACAGACGGCAGGGAAAGGGGTAGATGTATATACACATAGTGAAATGCTTCCCGGGCATTACTATCCGGCATTTAAGAAATATCCGCATTTTATTGGTAATTATGGGAATGCCTGGTGGAAACAAAGGGAGGAGTTTGAGGCTTTCGGAGGAGTCATTCTTTTTACGACCAATTGTATAGTTCCTCCTTTGAAGGGTGCAACTTATACCGATCGTATTTATACAACAGGTTCTGCCGGTTTGTCCGGCGCCGTTCATATTCCGGAACGCGAGACTGGAAAGGCAAAAGATTTTTCGAAATTGATTGAGCATGCTCTCCGTTGTCAGCCTCCCCGGGAAATTGAACACGGAGAGATTATCGGTGGTTTTGCTCATCATCAGGTGATTGCTTTGGCCGATAAAATTGTTGAGGCTGTAAAAAGCGGAGCTATCAAAAGGTTTGTTGTGATGGCCGGATGTGACGGCCGGATGAAATCCCGTGAATATTATACAGAGTTTGCCAGGGCTTTGCCTTCAGATCATGTTATTTTGACAGCCGGTTGTGCCAAATATCGTTATAATAAGCTGGTTTTGGGGGATATTGGTGGTATTCCCCGTGTTCTGGATGCCGGGCAATGCAATGATAGTTACTCTCTGGTCAGAATAGCACTGGCTTTAAAAGATGCCTTTCAGTTACCGGATATCAATGATTTGCCTATTGTTTATAACATTGCCTGGTATGAACAGAAAGCAGTTATCGTATTATTGGCTCTTTTGAGTCTTGGTGTGAAAAACATTCATCTGGGACCGACGCTTCCTGCTTTTCTTTCTCCGAATGTGGCGAAAGTATTGGTTGACAAGTTCAACATCGGTGGAATATCTACTGTTGAAGCCGATATAAAACAGTGGTTGAATTAGTCGCTTATAAATGGATAAAGCCTGCCGGAAAGTGAAATTTTCCAGCAGGCTTCGGTCAGATTTATGGATTCTGTTCAATCAGTTCATTGGCATTGGTTTCACTTTCCGGAAAAAGATATTCCCAGGCTTTGTCTCCGGCCGGAGTGGTCAGTTGAATACAGATACTCTGTTCATGGTTGCTGTTTGTACGGTCGAGGCTTTGGTTCAGACGTTTGAGGTCTGTGAAGCGGAAGCCTTCTCCCCAGAGTTCACAGCGGCGTTGAAACAGGATTTCTTCTATCAGGGCTGTACCTGTATTATTGCTTTGACGATATTCCGGATCGCGGGTTTTAACCAGATCATACAGAGTTTTCCCGGCCTCTTTATCATTAAGCCTGGCCTGAGCTTCGGCCAGTATCAGATATAATTCACTCAGGCGCATAAAGCAGACATCACTGAGATTTTTAGATCCTTTCGTCAGAAATTTACGATTCATATAGGGAGTCATCGTATGTTTTGCCGAAGGGGCTGCCCAGGCAGCCTTATCCGGATCCATCCATAGTTCTTTTCGTATATCACTGGCCGGAATGCGTTCGTATAAGCTTTGGGATATACATTTGGGAGTGGATTGTACACTGATGCTACTGTTATCGAAACACATGAATGCTGCGAATGAATAATCCTGCAGGCTTTGGTCCGGTAGTTGCAGGAAACCCCATAGCCATTCGCTGTTTGTTACGTTATTGAACCCTTTGCGGTAACTTTCTCTGTCCATCAAAGTGCATTCTGATTCTTTTATGGCTTCCTGACTATATTTTCTGGCATTTTTCCAGTCTTGCATGGTCAGAGCGACGCGGGCACGCAATCCTTTTACGACAGCCGCATTGAAGTGGGTTTTGTATGTCCGTTCCGGAATATTTTTTTCACTGAGTAAAGTAATCGAATGCTCCAGATCTTCTATTACTTGTTGGTATACTGAGGCAACAGAGCTACGGGCTAGTTTCCGGATATCAGACTTCATTACCAGTGGAACGCCTGCTTGTGCATTGCTGCTTTGGTTATCGTACCGTTTGGCAAATAATTGTACCAGCCAGAAATGGGAAAAAGCGCGGTAGGCTAATGCTTCCCCTTTTATCAGATTCCGCGTGTTGTCTGCTCCTGAAACCTGATCGATTTGTTCCAGTATTTTGTTGGCATTGGCTATTAGTTGATAAAAGAATTTATAGATGAAAGCAGGCTTTTTTCCGTCTACTTTGCGATGGTCATTCCATTGGTAATCCGAAATGAAGAGGTTGTCTTTAACATTGGGGAAGACAAAGTCTTCTCCCAGGGCTTCCATTGTGATCATAACAGCAGGATAACCACCATGGTCCAATAGTTTATCCTGGTTGCCGGGAGAGGTTTCCATGACGTCAACCATCATTTTGTGCATACCATTGAGAGCTGCGTATGCGTTTTCCATGGTAGAAAAAACAAATGTTTCGTCATAGTCTGAGGTAGG
>CAJMQA010000259.1 GCA_905215395.1 uncultured bacterium
CCATATCTCCGGCCAATCCCCAATCGTCCTCCTCTACTTCTCTTCTATGTGCCCGGATGATACCCATATCACAGCCCGATAGTCCGCAAGCATTCATTCCTCTGCTCTGTAGTGCAGCTACCACCCGTTTATTCGCCAGACCGGCATAAGCCATTACAGCCACTTCCAGAGTTTCCTGGTCGGTAATCCGCCGTCCGGCATGCATATGGATTGTTATTCCCAGGCGCGAAGACAATTGTCCGGCCATGCTTCCTCCGCCATGTATCAGGACACAGTCGGGATAACAGGAGGACAATTGCTCACACAAACAGCTTAATCTGACGTCATTTTCAATCAGTTTTCCACCGACTTTGATTATCCGAAGCATTTCTCACTTTGCATTTTTAAGGTTTCACTTGTCAAAAGGACATCCCTGAAAGCATTCAGAAACTCGTCTGCTTCTTTGCGTGTGATGATGAGCGGTGGTAACAAACGTAGAGTATTCTTTCCACTATATCCGGTCATCACATGATGTTCGGAAATTAGCCGTCCCCGAATCTCCGATTGAAGGACAGAAGTCTCCACTCCTATCATCAGTCCTTTGCCCCTGACCTCCTTCACTCCCGGCATCCGCGACAATTCATGGATCAAATATTTCCCAAGTCCGGCGGCATTGTTCACTAGATATTCCCGCTCAATAACTTCCAATACCGCCAGAGCTGCAGTACAAGCCAGATGACTTCCCCCGAAGGTAGTTCCCAGCATTCCCTTCTGCGCCCGGATTCCCGGATTTATCAGCAGCCCTGCCACCGGAAAACCATTTCCCATGCCTTTGGCCATTGTAATCACATCCGCCTGTACTCCGGCATGCTGATGAGCAAAAAACTTTCCGGTCCGCCCATATCCGGACTGAACTTCATCTACAATCATCAGACAACCAGTCTGATCACAGAGTTTCCGCATCTTCTGTAAAAAAGCATCTTCAGGCACCCGGATACCACCGACTCCCTGAATCCCCTCTACAATAACAGCCGCATAATCACCCGACATCAGTTCCTGTTCCAAAACCTCCCCGTCATTCAAAGCAATAAATGTTACAGCATGGGACTGATTTAAAGGAGCCTGTATCTCCGGGCTATCCGTCACAGCAACAGCAGCACTGGTACGACCATGAAAAGCTCCTTTAAAAGCCAGCACCTTTTTACGTCCGGTAACAAAGGAGGCCAGTTTCAAAGCATTCTCATTCGCCTCTGCCCCGCTATTACAGAGAAAAAGGTTATAAGCAGGATAACCGGATAGCCGCCCTAATTTTTCAGACAGCTGCTGTTGCAGGGGATTGACAACGGCATTCGAATAAAAACCCATCCGTTGCAATTGGGCGGAAATTTTACTGACATATACAGGATGCGAATGTCCGATGGAAATGACTGCATGTCCACCATAAAAATCCAGATATTTTTCTCCTTTTTTATCCCGCAGATAAGCCCCCTTAGCCTCCACAGGTTCTATGTCCAATAAGCTGTATACTTCAAATAATCCCATGATTTCAATTTTTTATGACATCTAAAAATAACCGGCCTTTAAATGTAAGCCCATAGTTTCCTTCAGACCGAACAGAAGATTCATATTCTGAACCGCCTGGCCGGAAGCCCCTTTCAGTAAATTATCGATCACAGAAGTAATCAGGGTCTGTTCACCTTGCTTACAAATATGGATATAGCAGTAGTTGGTATTTACCACCTGCTTCAGGAACAAAGGTTCATCGCTCACACATACAAAAGGATGAGCATTGTAATAGGCCTTATAAAGTGCTGTCAGGCCCTCCGGCGAAATATCGGTACGAACTACAGTATTGACCAGAATTCCCCGGGTATGGCAGCCCCGTACCGGCACAAATGCCAGATCGGAATGCTCCCGGGCTCCCCCCCGCTTCAAGGCTTCATGAATTTCTCCCAGATGTTGGTGAGTGAAAACTTTATAGTTTGAGAGATTCCCGGAACGGTTGCTGAAATGTGTCTCTTCTGTGGGCTTCTGTCCGGCTCCGGTAGAGCCGGTAACTCCGAATACAGTCACCTCTTCCGGCAAACGATTGACAGAAGCCAGAGGCAACAGCCCCAGTTCTATGGCCGTAGCAAAACAACCCGGATTAGCAATACAGGAACTTTTCGAAATCTTATCCCGTGACAATTCGGGCAAACCATAAACAAATCCACCAGCATCTTTTTCCAGACGGAAATCATTTCCCAGATCAATGATTTTCACCTTTTCCGGAATTTCATGCGACCTCAGAAATTCAGCCGATACTCCGTGTCCCATACACAGAAAGAGTACATCTATATCTGAAAAATCAATTTCAGAAAATCTCAGCGAAGAGTATAAAAGATCCCGGTGTACTTTAGATACAGCTTCTCCTTTATGCGATTCACTTTGTACATATTTCAGTTCTGCTTCCGGATGATTCATTAATATCCGGATCAGTTCTCCGGCCGTATATCCGGCAGCCCCGGCAATACCTATTTTCATATGATTACAATTTGTTTTTCATTAGTGTGTCAACGCACATGAGGGGTTCATACTCTTTATCTCAAAGATCCTTGTTGACAGCGTTGTATATCCGTAAAGGCATAGCCAGCATCCTGGTAAATCCTTTCACATCCTCAGCCGTCCAGGCATTATTCATCTCCCCGTATTCGGCAAAGCCAGAGTTCATTAGATCATGCGGAGATTCTATTCCGGTCAGGTCAAAATGATAAGGCCGCAGACGGATAAAAACTTTTCCGCTGACATTACGCTGACTGTTTTCCAGAAATCTCTCGATGTCCCGCATCACCGGTTCAGAATACATGGCTTCGTGCAGGAACATACCGTACCAGTTGCCCAATTGTTCTTTCCAATACTGTTGCCATTTCGTCAAAGTATGCTTTTCCAGTAATTCGTGAGCCTTAATGATCAGTAAAGGGGCAGCAGCCTCAAATCCAACACGCCCTTTAATTCCCACAATCGTATCCCCTACATGTGTATCCCGTCCTATAGCCCAGGCAGAAGCAATGTGTCCAACCCGGAGGATCGCCTCAATCCGGCTCAGTTTTTCCCCATTTACCCCCACAACCTCGCCTTGTAAAAATTCCAGTTCCAACTCCTCTGTTCCGACTTGTTTCAATTGGGAAGGGTAGGCTTCCTCCGGTAGATTCGTACGGGAATACAGCGTTTCTTTTCCGCCTACAGAAGTCCCCCAAATCCCTTTATTTATAGAATACTCCATTTTTTTCCAATCGGTATTCACACCATGTGTTCTGAGATATTCTATTTCAGTCTCCCGGGAAAGTTTCAAATCCCGGGTAGGTGTTATAATTCTGATTTCCGGAGCGAAGACAGCAAAACAAAGGTCAAAACGCACCTGGTCATTTCCGGCTCCCGTGCTTCCGTGCGCAATATACCGGGCACCGATTTCTTTGGCATATTTCACAATAGCCAATGCCTGAAAAGTCCGTTCAGAACTGACAGAAACCGGATAAGTTTTATTTCGTAGTACATTCCCGAAAACCATATAACGGATACATTTCTCATAATACTCAGCAGTGACGTCCAGATGCACATGTTTTTTAGCCCCCAAAGTATATGCTTTCTGTTCCACAGCCTTCAGTTCAGCCGCAGAAAATCCTCCGGTGTCAGCAAGGGCTGTATAGACTTCCAGACCCAATTCTTCGCTCAGGTATTTCACACAATAGGAGGTATCGAGACCTCCGCTATATGCCAGCACAACTTTTTCCATCTCAAATCACTTTTTTCAGTAATTGCACAATTCCGTTTCCTTTCTGCGTTCCCTTTTGCTTCTCAGCCTCTTTTCTGGCAACTACCTCCGGATCATAAACCATACCGGTACACAAACATTTGGTCATATTGGTACGCAACAGGATATCGTAATTCACACAGGATTTACAACCAGCCCAGAACTGCTCATCATCCGTCAGTTTGGCAAAAGTCACCGGCACATATCCCAATTCGGTATTGATACGCATCACCTGCTCACCGGTGGTAAGTCCGAATAATTTGGCATGCGGAAATTTTTTCCGCGACAGGTCAAAGGCAGCCTTTTTGATTCGCTTGGCAACCCCCATTCCCCGGTAAGACTGCTTGACAATCAAACCCGAATTCGCTACAAACTTTTCGTGTCCCCATGATTCGATGTAACAAAATCCCACGAACTCCTCCCGGTTCAAAGCGATAATCGCTTTTCCCTGACTGATCTTATCGGCGATGTATTCGTCGGTTCTCCGCGCAATACCCGTACCCCGGGCCTGGGCTGCTTCATCTATCGTATCATTGATCTTAGTCACATACTTTAAATGCTCCTTTGAAGCAACCATCACATCTATTTTCATCTTACCTTAGAATTTAGTTGATTTTATTTTTGGTTTCTGACTCATGCTGCCTGATATATCAAACAACGGAGCAAATATATGCATATTTATTTATTCAAAACAAATAAATATGCAATTATTTCCACACACCACTTAAAAAAGTGGCAAGCACAGCTATTTTAGAATATTTTATATATGCATAAATATTCATAAATAAAATATTTATGCACAAATGAAACTGAAACAGAAAACTAATCGTAAATTGCATCCACAAAAAACTTTAAAGCCAATCTGTATGAATGATTTTGTCAAGTACTTTTTTATTTCTTTATGTGTCTGTACGATCCTCAGCTGTGAAAAAAAGAATGTGGATACAAACGAATCTGCCAATGTCCGTCTTAATAAATATGTTGAAAACACCATGAAGGACTATTATTACTGGGTTAAGGAAATCCAGGACAGAAAACCGGACAATGCCCTCTCCCCGGAGAATTTTTTAGCAGAGATGAAGTATATGCCGGAAGACAAATGGACTTATTGGGAAAAAGATCCGGAGGTGGAGACCAAATCGGCAGAGCCGGATGTATATGAGACAGGCATGGGCTACAGGGTACTTTTTTTTGAAAACCGCTCCGAATACATCGGCATTGTTGTATACGTCTATCCCAACACCCCTGCAGCGGAAGCAGGTTTAAAACGG
>CAJMQA010000260.1 GCA_905215395.1 uncultured bacterium
CCATTGGGCGGAAAGCCGCGTAACCTCAGTACGGTATTCCAGAAAACGCATCTCGATCCCGAAACGGCAACTGCTACGAGTGCAACCGGCCTCTTCGTGACGTATGGCGATAACGGCTGTGTTTTGTTCAATACGACGGACATGTCGGTGATGTTCGACCGCACGAATTTGCAGTATGGCGAAATGGAGGCGGACGAAGTGCCTTATACGATGGTATCGTTTATAAATTCAAATTATTATTTATCCAATAAAGGTATATCTGCTGATAATACTTATGATGATCGGATGACTTCTGAATTTGCTACGGGACAGTTTTCTTTTCCGAAAGAGGCAGGGGCAAGTAATTTAGTACAGCCTTTTAATGGCAGTGGTGTGTCGTATTGGAGTGAAACCGGACATCGGCTGATGCGAACATCGATTGACTGGTTTGGCGGGGTAACTTGTTATGAAATCAATTATGAAGAGGATTATACCGGTCTGAGAATCGACTGGCAAAAAGCGATTCCGGTAACTTCGGGATGGAATTATATCGATAAGGAGAATACCATTTGGTATATGTTCGATGTACCGGGCGAAGGACGTTATATGGTGATATTGAAAGCGGTTTATGGGAAAAAAGCACATATAGAAGAAGTGCGTCTGCTGGAATCTTCACTGCATATTGCCAGGACGGAAATCATAGCCGGTTGGGGGCAGGATAATAACGTCATTTATTGTATCGATGATAATCGGTTGTACCGTTATTCCATGACGGAAAAGACGGAGGCTCCTTTGATGTTTGCCGGATTACCGAGTGGGAACATTACCTATTTGTCGAACCTCTTTTTCAGCAGGGAATTTGATTTCATGGTTGTCGGTGTTCAAGACGGAGACCAATACACTGTAGCGATGTATAAGTTTGAAGGCGGTCAGCCTGTCGGCAACCCTGTCCATTCTTTTGCGGGAACGGGCGAGGTGAAAAAGGTTTGTTATGTTATTCCGTATAATAGTTCGTCTATTAATAATGGTCCTTTCTCCAGCACTCCGACAGCACCCGAGTTTCCGTATTGATGAGATTGATTTTATGTATAGTTATACCGGAGCGGCATTTATGGCTGCTGCTCCGGTATGGTGGACAATTAAATGTATGATAGAATGAAAAGAGTGATTTTGTTTATATGCCTGACTGCGCTGGTGTTGCCTTTGGTAGCGCAGATTGATTTCCGCGAGGGCGGTTTTGCCAAAGCATTGGAGGCTGCCAAGGCGGAAAAGAAATTAGTATTCATGGACTGTTACACCAGTTGGTGCGGTCCCTGCAAACTGATGGCTTCCAAAGAATTTGTACAGGCGAAGGCGGGAGATTATTTCAATCCCCGTTTCGTAGCGGTGAAAATAGACATGGAGAAAGGGGAAGGGATAGAGCTGCGGAAGCGGTATGACGTGAATGCTTATCCCACCTTGCTGATATTGAATGTCGAAGGAGAATTGCTGTGCCGTCACGCCGGTTATCTGAGTGTGGACAAATTGATAGATTTTGCGGAGAATGGTGTAAAGGGCGGCGGTTTGACGGAAATGCATAAGCGCTATGCCGCGGGTGAACGCTCTGTAGAATTTATCCGCGATTATTTGGCGCAGCTCGATGAGGCTGCCATGTCGGGCACGAAATATGCCGTTGCGGACGATTACTTGCAGGGCAAGACAGATGACGTATTTACGAATGCGGCTGTATATGCTGTTTTCCGGGATTATGCCCTTCCTGTCAATTCGGTATTTCAACAAGTATACGCTCGCAAGGCGGAACTGGCAGAACGATATGGCGAAAAAGCTGTCCGGGCATTAGACGGGCGCTGGGAAGCGTACGGCAGCCGCTACCTGAAACGGGAAGGCAAGAAAACTGTCGGATATGATGCTGCCGGCTTGGAAGCCTATTATGCCCTCATGAAAGAATGCCGGATACCGGAAGCGGAGGGCATTCGTGCCGCCGTGTTGTTGGACGGGGCCAGTGGTGCCCAGGAGTGGTCCGTATTGTTAGAGGCGTTGATCGTGTATAGCCGTTTCAGCCGCATGGTAGAAGACCGCCTGTATTATGCCTGTTCCTCGCTGTTTTACGGACAGGGAGAGAGAGGGATGGAGCATACCGGTGAGCGTAAAAAGTTTGCTGCGCTCCTGAAAGAACGCGTGAAAGCGTTGAAAGGTAAAAAAGATACTTCCGGCAGAACGATGACGGTGGGTGGCAAAACGATGCCTATCCTGGAATATTATTGCCAGTCGTACGAAAAGATGCTAGAGGAATTAAAGGGAACGTTTTGATGTAAAATGAGGGGGACACACTAAAACCTTCCCTGAGAGTTAGATAAAAATTTTCGGGGAAGAGTTTGAATATATTTTCTATTATGTGTTGTTAAATTGATATAATTGTATTTGATGTGTATGTTAATTTCCTCTTTTTCAAGGATGTTTGCAATTCTATTCATTACTGAAATTTTTAAGTCCGTACCGTTTTTTGAATACTTCCAGGTAAGGGATCATGAGGGCTGCTGATAGATACCGAAGTGTGTGAAGGTTGCTGGAGAAACTGCAAAAAAGTAAAAAATAGAAAACGGGAATTAGTTAGCCTGCTTGCTTATGATATTTTGTTTACTCTTTGGATGTAATCAGGATAATAAGCCGGTTATGCCGTTGGAATCGGTTTTAAGTATCCCGGCTAATACTGTATAAGTGGAATCTTTTGTCGAGAATAATAATTATCTGGATGTAGATGTCGATCAATTATCTCAGGCAATATGTTCCCGTTCCAGGAATAGTATTGATACAACTGCCATAGGCAAAATGCGGGCTGCTTTATCGTTTTTATAGTCGTGTAAAATGGTAGACGGAAAATACGTTTGCGACTTAAAAAATGCAGAGGAAATCAATATTTCAGAAAGACTTTATGAAGCTATTTTAAATAATCTGAATGAAATGAATACTTGGATCGAACAGTCGAAAACGAGTGGCAAAGAAGTTATGATACAAGAAGTAAATGAAGAATATTTGAATTCATTGTTGGAATAATACAAATAAAATTTAAAGCAAGACTAAAGTCGGCAGATTACAGGCTTGTTTTCTGAATGGAACAGAAGGCAAGCCTGTATACAACAATCTATGAGGTATTTTATAGACTTTGAATTATTTTTTGCGGGGTTTATAGGCGAAAATATAGGCGGTACCCTTACCCTTGTATTTTGTGGTTTCGAATTTGTCGGAAATGGATTCGATCAATTCGGGTAATTTGGTGAAACCGTAAGTGCGGACATCAAAATCCGGTTTTAGTCTTTTCAGGTATTGCCCTGCCCCTGAAACATTCACATAGCCGGTCTCGTCGTGATACAGTTCCCAGGCTTTGAGTAATAATTCAATGACCGGATTTACCGATGCATTGTTGTCTGAATTATCTTCCTGTGTAACAGCAGTTGTTGATTTTTCTGTTGTGGTAGTCTTATTGGCTGTACTTTTCTTTCGCCCTTTTGTGGCCTTGGGCTTTTCTGTTGATGACTTATCGGAAGAAGTCGTATCAGGCTGTTGGTTAAAGTTTTCTTTATGATTGGAACTGGCAAGAGATAGTTTCTCTAAGTTTTCTGTCAAAATAAAATCATCGCATGCATTTCTGAAAGATATGGGTGTTTTGTTTTCTCCCACACCGAAAACAAAAATTTCGGACTGTTTCAGCCGGTTTGCCAATGAGGTGAAATCACTGTCACTCGTGACCAGTACAAATGCATCAAATTTATTGGTATACAATAAATCCATCGCGTCGATAATCATTTTTGCATCGGAAGAATTTTTGCCTGTCGTGTAAGAAAATTGCTGCTCGGGCTGAATGGCAAGAGTGTTCAATACATCTTTCCAGTTTTTTAGAACATCTTTCGACCAATCCCCATAAGCCCGTTTGACAATGATGTGCCCGTGAGCGGATATTTCGTCCAGAATAGCCCTGATCTTTGAATACTGAGCATTTTCAGCATCGATCAGAACGGCGATCTTTTTTAATTCGTCAATATTTACCATTTGTAATTTATCGGTTTTTACTATAAACAAATATAGGTAATTAAAACGAAATAACAACAGCATGGTCTGTAGATGGAGGCAGGTCTTATCGGGTAGATATGCGTATGGATTCGTAAGAATCATTTCCGAGACTGATTCCTTTTTAGGTCAGATTACTTCTTTTGATGACTTTGATTGTATTGCCTTTTTCCTGTTTATGTATTGGTGAACTTCAATAAGCTTGCTTTCCAGGGTGGTGGAGAATACTTTACCGGTAAAATGGCCTCCTCTCAGATCGCGGAAATTTTTAATACATCCGGATGTACCTGAACTGTCATCGGAAAAATATCGGAATTTAATCTTAAATTTGCCATAACCTTTACATATTATGGAGCAGCAATGGTTTAAGTAAGCAAATAAAAGATGACCATGAGAAGCGTATTGTTTTTAATTCTCTTTCTTTGTCCGGGGGGGGTAAGTTATGCCCAGCAGGGTTTTGTGCATCAGCGTTCTTCGGATTATGTGTGGCCTGAGGATTCATTGGTTCTGGAAAAACTTGATCGGTGGCAGGACTTGAAGTTCGGGGTATTATTGCATTGGGGATTGTATTCCGTGCCGGGAATAGTGGAGTCGTGGTCTATTTGTTCGGAAGATGAAGACTGGATACCGAGAGACAGTACGGTGGAGTACGAGGCTTATAAAAAATGGTATTGGGGATTGATCGACCGTTTTAATCCTCAGCAGTTTAATCCCGGGCAATGGGCGGAAGTTGCCGGAAGGGCCGGGATGAAATATATGGTATTTACGACAAAGCATCATGACGGATTCAATCTGTTCGATACAAAGCAGACCGATTTTTCCATTGCTCACGGGGCATTCAGGAATCATCCCAGGAAGGATGTTGCCAGATATGTATTTGAGGCTTTCCGCGAACGGAATTTTATGATCGGGGCCTATTTTTCGAAACCCGACTGGCATTCGGAATATTATTGGTGGCCGCGTTATGCAACC
>CAJMQA010000261.1 GCA_905215395.1 uncultured bacterium
AAAACCTGAGCTGTTATCATTTCCTCCCCAGTAAGGACTCTTGATATGATTTGCTCCTCCTGCAGCATTATTCATAGCAATCCACTCGTCATTTGTCGGCAGATGCCATCCCTGAGGACATATCCCCTTAACTTTGGCTGTTGTGCTACCGCCAGTTGCCTGTGTCCAGGTATACAAACGCCCGTATTTCATACAATTATTGACATCTCCGTCATAACAAATAGAACCCGATACATTATAATTCAGATTTTCCGCCATCCAGCATTGAGTACCTATGGCCACTGTATTATAAATAATACCTTGCCCATCCCGGTCATCCTTGAAAGCATTTCCACATACGACATTTTCAGGTAGTTCAGTAGTTCCCGATGCAGGCACCACAGTCACCTTTACCGTATCGGTCGATGCACAGAATCTATCATAGAAACAATGATAGAAGACCAATGATTGTTCTCCTGTATTTACCACTCCTCTATAATTAAAGTCTTCGTAAACAGGGGTATGCGTATATTTTATACCCGCTTCAACCGAATTTCTCGGAGCCTTCCGTGGATTATCCTTAAATCCCCATTCCAAAGTCATAGGCAATCTCGATTCTATGGTAATGGTTGCGGATGTATTCATCGCCGTTACAGATATATTTTTCGGACTCACCGTTACTTCGTGATTAATCACACGGATGATAGCCTGTTCAGACACGGCATCTGCAGCACTACTGTATATACGCCGCATATAGCGGTACTCTTTTAAAACTCCTTTTCCAACATTTACATTGCGCAAATTTTTCAGACGCAGGTTCTTCCCGTTTTCACCCTCCATAATATTCCAGGTTACCCCTTTGTCACCACTGTAAAACCACGCAATGGTATAAGCCCCTTTAATATCCTCCGGGATATCACCTTTCAACAGGTAATCCTCTCCGGAACAAATAGTATCAGCCACAGCCCCTGTCGTTGTACTCAATCCATTCTGCATAGTCAGTACAGTCTTCACTGTCGTTTCCGGCACAGAACATGCGAGACGGAAAGTCACATAGGGTTTACGCACATTGATTGCACCCGTCGTAAATACCCCCATATTATGGGTCCTGTCAGAAGTCTGTAATTCCGTTGCCTCACTCTGGAAACTCCCCCCTCTCAGGGCAAAGGCATCCCCGTCAACAGGCCACAAACCGGAAGCCATATCACTATCACCGGTTTTACTCAATATTTTCCCATTTCCATGAGAATTTCTGGGAATTCCGGAAAATTTACGTCCCTCAACGTTCAGATTGTAATAAATCTCCGCCAGGTTTCCACTCAAATCCATAACTCCCCAAAAACTGGTTCCGGAAGCCTCCTGATTGGCAGCTCCTTTCGCAAAGGCACCACAACGTACCGGTCCGCCAATTTCCGCTACATTTCCGCCATTGGCATTACCACCGGAAACCGTTTCCGAACGCTTCCCAGGCAAATTTATACTCACCGGAAGGTTAAAAGTCGTCGTATTCCATGCATATTCCCCTCGTTGCGGAATCGCCGGATAAGGCTGACGCGACATTTTTTCATATTCCAGCTCAGTCATCGGACGCAATCCGGTCCAGTCAGCATAGGCCAGCATATCAGCAGGAGACAGGAAATTGCAGGCCAGCGTCTGTCCATCCCCATCCTGAGCAAATTCATCCAGCTTGTTCAAGTCATTAGCAAATACCACCGGATCAGTCAAGCCATTCCGGGAAGCCAGCACAATACCATTCCGGTAAGGAGCAGTCACTGCATCATCCCCGAAAATATATTGTCCGACCGGCATAGATACCAGTTTTTCGCCTACTGTACGGGTATTCTGCTGGGAAAGCGTCAGTTTATTCAGGAAAGCTACATATTGTTCCTGACTGATCTCATATTTCATGACAAAAAAGGCCGGATAACCGTTAGGATAAGCCTCTGACGTCACCCCTGAGTTCATGCCCTCCTCTTCTGTATACAAATAATCAGCATCCAATCCCCATTTATCAGTGAGGGTCGTGGTATTCTTTGTAATCAATACCGAATTATCATACAAACTCTCCAGATCCTCTTCACACATAGCTATCGTCTTGATAGCAGGTCCCTTTGCAGCTCCCAGATTTTTAATCTTCAACTGATAGTAACGATAAGCCCCACGTCTGCTTTCCGGTATCTTGATAGCATAATTGGCCGGATATACCCGATGAGCATCAGTCACCCATCCTCCATTGGTCACATCGCTGCTACTCAGCAACACTTTCGGGTTAGCATCCCCGAATACATTCGTCCCTATTAATTCCCATTCTTCAGGCACATATCCGGGAGCACTTTCAATAGCAATATAACTGACTGTTCTCTTTTCTCCGGTCAGCTCCCCGTTCTTTTCACCGAAATCAATGCACCAATACTGATCGGAACTCCCGTCTCCTACCCAGGCATTGGTAGGAGGCTCCGTCGTCCGGTCCTGGTCGTTCAAATGGTTGGCAGCAAATTCGGGTAAATATCCGGGCGTTTTTACATTGTCTTTGGTAATAATTGTGTATTCGTCTGAAACGATATCCCATTTTTCCGGAATCGGCAGGTATTTGTGATGAAAATGTTTGCCCCGTTGTGAATCTCCTGCACGGAAAGCCCCTTGTGGCACATATACCATCTCTATGGCCATGGCAGACATAAATACTTTTCCATCCGTAAAATTAGTGGTCGTCAAAGCTTTTTCCCCACTGGTAATATCCCATTGCAAACTCAATTTAGCAGTAGCCTTTCCAGCTCCCGGCTCCCGGCGCCAGATCATAATCCCCTCATTCCGGTTATCCGTTCCGGAATTGATCATCCTGAAATCAAAAGGCGTACCTCCTTCCTCTCCAACTACAGCATCATTGAGCAGATACAGATGATTCCACATCTGGTCCGTATCATCCAGCTTATATTTCAGAAAAACATAAACAGCATCATAATTAAACTCATCCCGCCACGAATTTTCCCATTCCACCTGAAATTCAAAGGTCGCAATATTACCTTTTAGATTCTTGGGATCGACTTTTACATCCCCAATGATTTTTACATTGTTCGCCTGTGAGGACACAACAAACAACAATCCTACTAGAATAGCAGGCACCAACTTACACATTTTCATATAGTTAAGTTTATATGACACATACATTTATATACTATACACACAACTTACAAAATTATACATTTTTCACATTTAAACAAAGGAAATCAACGGATTTTATTGATTTGACAGGGATTTTGAGGGATTTTAATAAAAATCATAAGTTTGATTGAAAAAAGTAAGAATCCAAACTTTCTTTCCAAGTCAGTAAAAAAATTAACAAATACAGAAATTTAAATTATCAAAAAATATAAATAATTATTTTGTACAAAATTAATTATTTTGTAAATTTAATACAACACAAATAATCATATTCCACTAATCATATTTGTTGAAATTGTCTTTTTTTTACAAAGCAAAATTTCTTCGGATCAATATTCCGAAATAAATTTTCACTATTGAACAATCCAATTCTAATTTAACTTATTCCCCCGGTCCTAAAAGTGTATTACGGATGCAACGGACAGAAAAATAAAACTGCCCTCTGACCCGGTCACGGACAGTAGCATTATTCCCGGAATTAATACCATTGCTGTTTAGGGTACTGTGCAAGTGCCTGTAATCACCACTGCTGAAAATTGAGTTCAGGCAGGGATAAGTACTCCAGTTCCGGTCGGTATTCTGTTGAAAAGTATCGTTGTTTTCCAGCATCACATAATAAGGCATCATGATACAATTGTACTCACTTCCCGAACTGGAATAGGAGGTCCATCCCCGGATATTGTTAGTAGAAGTCCACCACCATGCCCGGCTGTTTACATCATAATAATTTGTAGCCCGGGAATTGATACCGGCATAAGTCCCGTATCCGGCAGCATAGGCATAAAAATATCCCCCGCCAGGCAAAGCGCCAAAACCTGCTTCATCGGCATTGTCTCCCCAATAAGAGCTTTTCATATTTTTCCCGGATTTGCCCAGGTCATTAAAAAGGGTAGTCCATTCTGCATCATTCGGAATATGCCAGCCATCCGGGCATATTCCCTGAACCTGGTCTTCTCCCGCCCAAGCAGGATCCTCAGGAGCAGCCATCGCCTGACGCCAATTGTACAAACGACCGTAATGGACACAATTAACAGGATCATCACCGTAACAGCGGGAATTAGCAACAGCATAATTCATATTTTCGGCCATCCAGCATCGCTGCCCCACTCTTACTGTATTATACCATACCGGTTTTTCTCCGCGATTATCCAACAGAGGATAACCACAGACCCCCTGCTTATCCTTAACGACAGCTTGTACCTCTATCCATACCGTATCCGTCATAGGCGACAGATATGCACCGTAATAATAGTAATGAAAAACCAAAGGCTGACGCCCGCTCATAATCTCTCCATTGTATTCAAAATCTTCAGCCACAGGAATATGTACAAAATCTTTCCCTGGATTGACAGATTTGAACACAGGCTGTTGAGGCTTATCCTTAAAACTCCATTTGGGCTCCACAGGCAAATAAGAGTGTAAAGTGATGGATCCTAAAGAATTAGCGGCACCGACCTCAATACTTGTAGCTGTAATATCTACTTTACTGTTAATCACCCGAATAATGGCCTGTGCAGAACGGGCATCCGCTCCTTCACTGTATATCTCACAGCGGTAACGGTACTCTTTCAGTACATCGTTTCCGGCATTGATATTCCGCAAGTTCGTCAGGCGCAAATCTTTCCCGTTTTCCTCCTCCATCAAATCCCAGGTGGTTCCTCCATCACTACTGAAAAACCAGGCTATGGTATACGAACCTTCCAAACCTGTGGGTATTTCTCCTTGTATCAGGTAATCATGACCAGTCCAGATCGTATCGGAAGCACTTGCCGTACCGGTAACCAGACCATTTTCCAGTTGCAATGGTATAGTAAGGGTAGCCGCCTGCATGGTACATCCCAAACGAAAACCGACCTCCGCC
>CAJMQA010000262.1 GCA_905215395.1 uncultured bacterium
AAACGTTCGGCTTTGCACATCTCCTCTGCCCGGCCTTGCAGCTCGTTTACTATATCCTGTACTTTAGACAGGCGGCCTACCGGGTTGGCAGCTATTGCATCTCCGAGTTGTTGCAACCGGAATTCCATATTATGAAAATCCGGAATAGTAGCTCCTAGAGGTTCTCCGCTCAAATCCGAGAGCAGGTATTGAAATTCTCCGAACGCAGCACCAGTGAGATAGGCAAAATCAGGAGTGACTTGCTCGTAGGTTTTGGAACGGGGAATGAAGATGGTTACCCGCCAGTAGTTGTTACCGTCGAAATAATACAATTTCCCGTTTTTGGCCGGGACTGGGGTCAGAGTTTTTCTGTCCGGATCACTTTCGTTTCTTTCTTTTAATTTATTCCGGATATGATCTGTAATCCTTTGGATATTTTTTTGTAATAACTCGACATCCTTGAAAATAGAGTGATTGATACGTTGTAAAATATAGTCTGTTGCTTCTACCGGATGGGTTCTGACCACATAAGTGTCATTAATTAAACCTGAACCGAGAGGTTCTACCTTGCTTATTTCTTCTGAAATGGCAAAATGAGATGTAATTTCTTTGAGATCCACAGTTTATAGTTTTAGTTTTGCGGGTCAAATTTAAAAAAATTATTTAATTTTTTTATTAATGCATTGTTGTTATTAAAAATAATTTTGTTGTCAAAAAAAGATATCTTTGGCTTTGTTAAGATTGAATTATTTGTGATGAGAGTTTTTTTCTTATTTTGCTGCTTTTTACTTTTAGGATGGAGAGGGGAAGCGCAACCGTTGACTGATTCTTTGACCGGCTGTATCTCGGGAATTGTTGTCAGTGACGGAGATGGAAAACCATTGAAAGAGGCTCATGTTTTTATGGGCAATAAGCGGATCTTAAAAGCTGTGTCGGATTCTACCGGAAAATTTGAAATAAAAAAACTTTCCGGGGGTGACTATGTGCTTACGGTTACTTATATAGGAATGCAGCCTTGGATCCGGAAAGTCGTGGTAAGAGATAGTTGCTGTTTAGGAATAATACGTTTGCAATCTGTTATTTTGGAGCAGGTACTGGTTTCTGCCCGCCCTCCTTTGAGTGTGCAAAAAGGAGATACTATACAGTTTAATTCTGCTGCAATACATCTGTCTGAAGATGCTGATCTTGAAAACCTTTTGAAAAAACTGCCTGGTTTTAAGATTGTCAATGGCAAAATTATGGCGCAGGGACAGGAGGTGAAGAAGATATATCTGGATGGGATGGAGTATGCAATCAATGATCCGGCGGCAGCTTTGAAAAATTTACCTGCGAAATTGATTGCAAGAATTAAAATGTTTGATGACCGGAGTGAAGAGGCTAAGTTTTCGGGATATGATGATGGAAATAAGATGCGTACTTTGCATATTGAAACCAAAGATCCCGACCGTATGAAGGTGTTTGGTATGGCAAATCTGGGATATGGTTTTCCGGATTTAGATAAGCCGGCTTACAATACATTACTGTCTTTAGGTGTTTTTGATAAAAAACGGCGTATTTCAGTGGATGGGAATGCCGGTCGGAAAATGCTTACAGACCTGCCTGGGGCACATTATGGGGAGCAGGGGAATCAAAACAGAAATTGGTCTGCTTTTGCCAATTATTCTTCTAAAATAAATGAAAAATTAATGGTGAGCGGAAATTTCCATATCGGAAAGAATCTCTCTAATTCTGGTTCGTTGTCCCGTCAGGAATATTTACCGACAGAAGACTTTTACAGCCGGATTTACGATCAGGAGAACCATTCCGATTCAAAGAGTAAAAACCAGGGTTTGAATTTAAGTGTGGATTTCCGTTTGTCTGAAAAGGATCGTTTACGTTTTACTCCTGATTTTAATTTCGGGAAAGGAGATCAGCATAGTATTTCCTGGAATAATAGTATGGAAAACGGAGATACCCTGAACCGGACTGAAATCCGGCAAACGGGTTGGAATGACAGTAAAAGGGCAGGTGGACATTTGTCTTGGATGCATGCTTTTAAAAAGCCCGGCCGGACATTCACTTTACAAAGTTCCGGACGTTATGATAAAACGATTTCCGGAGAATATCAGAATATACGTGAAAGGATTACAGGAACGGATAAAGACCGGGACTCTTTGCGATTTCAGAAGAATGAAAATAAACGTATTAATTATTCTGTCCAGTCGGGATTTTCTTATTCTGAACCTTTGTCGGAATTTTCCCGTCTGAGTTTTAATTATCAGTTTATGTTGGATAAAGACCGCTCGGAGCGGAATAGTATGTCTTATCGGGATGCCGGATTTGAAAATCTGGTCGGTATTGATACGGCTTTGACAAACCGTCTGACCAACCGGCAGCTCAGACATAACATAGGTCTGAATTATAATTTTCATAAAGAAAAAATTACCCTGAATGGGGGTGGTGCAATACAGGTGGTACAAATGGATAACCGTTATCAGTTTATCGGGCAGGCTGATTCTATAGTGAATTCAAATTACCTGGACTTTTCTCCGGTAGCTGAGTTGACCTGTCAGATTTCACAGAATCAGAGTCTGAGTATTTCTTACCGGGGAAATACAGCTTCACCGACTGCTCCCCAATTACAGAATGTCCTTGATGTCAGTAACCCTTTGAGGATATCCAAAGGAAATCCGGGATTGAAAAAGTCTTATTCTCATTATCTGACGATGGATTATACTACTTCAGAGCCGGAAAAATCGACTTTTCTCTGGGCCAGTATCAGTTTGAACCAGATGATCAATCAGATCACTTCGGATGTAAAATTTATCCGGCAAGATACTATAGTCAACGGATATATGTTGGCTAAGGGAGGAACTTTAACTACGCCGGTGAATTTGGATGGTATGTGGAGTATTGACGGGCGGGTGAATTATGCCTTCCCGGTCTGGAAACTTCGTTTTGATTTTGGGATCAATTACCGGTATTCGCATCAGCCTTCGGTATATGATAATCGTAAAAATCTGACACAAATGCACGAAGGAGATGCAGATGTGGGTATGTTTGCAGATATTTCCGAGAATTTTGATTTCAGTTGCCGTAATAGTATTTCCTATTCTTTTTCAGAAAATTCTTCGACAGGGACTGCCCGTAATTTGAATGAGTCAGTGATGGCTACTTTGCGTTGGGTGTTCTGGAGAGGATTTCTGGTCGGGAGTGATTATAATTTTACCTATTATTGGAATAAGACCGGAACAACAACCCGGCAGGTCAATAATCAGTTGAATTTTGAATTGGGAAAGAAATTCGGAAAAAAGAAACAGGCAGAGCTGACTTTTCAGGTTAATGATGTTTTCCGGGAAAGAGATCAGGTCCGTTACCGTGTCACCGATCTGTATAGCCAGATGGATAGTGTTACGAATACAAAAGATTATTATATGCTTGTCTTTACTTACCGGTTTAATCGGATGGGAAAAGATTAATTTTCTGACAAATGTGTATCCTTGGGTGGCACTAAATAAGAGGGGGGACGCCCCTCTTAATTTATTCTTCTGCAAGCAGTTCATTTTTGTTTTGTAACTTTTGTAACTGTCGGCGTAAAAGCCGGACTTCATGCTGCATGCTTTCCAGACGCTCCAACATATGATTGATGGCGTCTATTCCTTCTATGTTTATGGAGAGGTCGTAGTACAAATGACTGTATCTTTCCAGTTCCCGCAATTGGGAAGCCAGAAGATATTGTTCTCCATTTATGGTTCGTATTTCAATCAGACCTCCTTCTTCCAGAGAGATGAGAAAAGTGGGGTCCGTATGGCTTTTCTCACAGTATTCTTTGATGATAATTAAATCAGTATCCATAGCTGAACGATCGTTTTAGGTTAAGAATTTTGTAATTCCCGGAATAACTCTTTTTGTTTTTCCGTCAGATGGGTTGGGATTTTTACGTCGTAAGTTACAAAAAGATCACCAAAGTGGCCTTCCTTCTTGTAAACAGGAAATCCTTTTCCTTTCAGACGTACCCTGGTTCCGTTTTGGGTTTCGGGTTTTACTTTTAGTTTTACTTTACCGTTCAGTGTATCTACCAGTTGTTCGCCACCCAGTACTGCTGTATATAAATCCAGGGGAACAGTGATATACAGGTTGTCGCCTTCCCGTTTATAGACCGGATCATCGGCAATTATGAATGTGATATACAGATCTCCTGCGGGACCTCCGTTCATGCCCGGACCTCCTTGTCCGTTTAGCTTAATCGTCTGTCCGTCTGCAATTCCTGCAGGGACTGTGATACGGATTTTTTTCCCGTTGACCTCCAGTATCTGTTTGTGTGTCTCGGCTGCTGCCCTTAGAGAGAGGTGTAATTCTGCGTTGAAGTCCTGACCCCGGAAACCTGTAGAGCTACGTCTGCTGCTTCCATGTCTGGAACCGAACAGTGATTCGAAAAAGTCTGAGAATTCCCCGTCATCTCCGTTGAAACTGCCACTGAAATTGCCATTACCGGATGACCAGAAACCACCACCCCTGCCTTGTTGCTGGTAACGTTGTTTTTGTGCTTCAAATTCATCGGCATGCTTCCAGTTTTCTCCGTAGGCATCGTATTTCTTCCGTTTTTCAGGGTCGCTCAATACTTCATTGGCCTCGTTGATTTCCTGAAAGCGTTGTTTGGCATTCGGGTCATTCGGATTCAGATCCGGGTGATATTTCCGGGCCAGTTTTTTAAAAGCCTTTTTGATCTCGTCCTGAGTAGCTGTTTTACTCACTCCCAGAACTCCGTAATAGTCAATATAAGCCATAATGTTTTTACAGATAATTGTTTTGTCACGTAAATTTACGGCTGAAGAGACAAAGTTGTAACGGAAATAAGTTTAAATAAACTTAAAATAGCGTTTCATTTTATAGTTGTTGTGGAAATAAGGTATGTTCAACCAGAATTTTAATGCCAATGGCAATCAGAATAAGGCCTCCGAGTAGTTCTACCTTGAGCCCTTTTATTTTTCCGAACCGGAAACCGCAAAGT
>CAJMQA010000263.1 GCA_905215395.1 uncultured bacterium
GATAGTGGGGTGGCTGTGGAAAATTTATCCGATTGTGATGATACCCGTAGTATGCTTCAGGTATTGTCTTCAGACGATAATTATTTTGATATCGGTCATGCAGGTACGGCTATGCGTTTTCTGACAGCTTTTCTTTCCCGTATTATCGGAAAATGGGAAATAACAGGTTCTGAGCGGATGAAGCAACGCCCGATAAATGTATTAGTGGATGCATTGAATAAATTGGGAGCCCGGATTGAATATGCAGAAAAAGAAGGTTTTCCTCCTTTACGTATTTATGGCACCCGTTTGTTGGGAGGGGAGCTTGAAATTCCGGCTTCGGTAAGCAGTCAGTATATATCGGCTTTGATGATGATAGCCCCTTATATGGAAAAAGGGTTAAAAATCAGATTGACAGGGAAGGTTGTGTCCCGTACGTACATAGATATGACTCTCCGTATTATGCAGGAATTTGGTGCGGAGGTAATTCATTCCGGAGACTGCCTGGAGATTGCTCCCGTTCCTTATAGGCCTGTGCCATACCGGGTAGAGTCCGATTGGAGTGCAGCTTCTTATTTTTATGAATTATTGGCTATTGCAGAGGAGGGAACTATTCTGTTGCCGGGATTGAGACAAGAAAGTATGCAGGGAGATTCCGGACAGGCCAGGATATGGGAAATGTTGGGTGTCAGGACGACTTATGGAGAGCAAGGGATCGTATTAACCAGAGGGGAGAAATGCCTGAAGGAACTGAACTATGATTTTGTTGAAATGCCCGATCTGGTACAATCTTTTGCAGTTGCCTGTTGTCTGATGGAGATTCCATTTGATTTTACAGGAATAGAAACTTTGAGGATCAAGGAAACTGACCGTATACAAGCATTGGTGGAAGAACTGGCAAAATTGGGTTATATTTTGCAGACAGAGGGGGATAAGCATTTGATCTGGCAGGGAAAGCGTGGGGAAAGAAGTGTTTGTCCGGCAATAGAGACCCGTCACGATCATCGTATGGCTATGGCTTTTGCTCCTGCTGCTTTGAAATATCCTGGTTTGGTTATTGTAGACAAAGAAGTTGTCACTAAATCTTTTCCTGCTTTTTGGAAGGAATTATTGAAGGTGACTTAAATTTTTATCTGAGAGTTATCTTCTGGCTTTGAAAAACTGCTTTACCATTTCACTGCATTCATTGGCCAGGATATTCGTGACAATTTTTGTTCTTGGATGAAGGACGGGAGGATTCAAGCGGGAATACCCCCGGTAAGGATCCGGTGCACCGATAACTAATTCTCCCAATTGTGCCCATGCTAAAGCTCCTGCACACATGACACAAGGTTCCAGGGTTACGTACAAGGTACATTCGTTCAGATATTTTCCTCCCAGAAAGGAAGTTGCCATGGTGGTAGCTATCATTTCGGCATGTGCAGTGACATCTTTTAGTTTTTCCGTCTCATTGTGAGCCCGGGCGATGATTTTTCCCTGGCATACAACAATTGCCCCGACAGGTATTTCTCCTTCGGCTGCTGCTTGGGCAGCTTCCTGTAATGCTTTGCGCATATAGTCTTCGTGTTTCAAAACCTATATTTTTTCAGAACAATCATGTACAAAGTTAAGAAAAAAGAAATATTCTGCTAATGAATGATTATGTACAATCGTTTGAGTATGATATTGAGCGGTTTGTGAGCAAAATATTTTGGAAGCATTTAAATTATTCTTAATTTTATCATCCCGTTTGGGGAAACAGGAAGTTTATTAATTTAATAATCATATTATGCAGACAATTGACACTTACAGTTTTCAAGGGAAAAAAGCATTGATCCGGGTGGATTTTAATGTGCCCCTGAATGATAAATTTGAGATTACAGATGATACCCGTATGCGGGCTGCCATTCCTACGATTAAGAAAGTGCTTGCCGGTGGCGGTTCTGTCATCCTGATGTCTCATCTGGGACGTCCGAAAGGTCCGGATAATAAATATTCCCTGAAGCATATAAAAAGACATCTGGAAGAATTGCTGGGACAACCGGTAAAATTTGCCGATGATTGTGTGGGTAAAAGTGCCAGAAAAATGGCTGCAGAATTAAAACCGGGAGAAGTATTGTTACTTGAAAATCTTCGTTTCCATGCTGAAGAGGAAGGTAAACCGCGCGGATTAGCGGAAGATGCTTCAGAGGAAGAGAAAAAAGCAGCTAAAGCGGCTGTAAAAGAATCACAGAAGAAATTCGTAGCAGACCTGGCTTCTTTGGGAGATGTATGGATCAATGATGCTTTCGGTACAGCTCACCGTGCTCATGCTTCTACTGCTTTAATCGCCAAATATTTCCCGAATGATAAGTTGTTCGGTTATGTGATGGAAGGTGAATTGAAGGCTGTGGATAGTGTTATGAAAAATCCGCAGCGTCCGTTTACCGCAATCATGGGAGGTTCGAAGGTATCTTCCAAGATTGATATTATTATGAATCTGATGGACAAAGTGGATAATCTGATTTTGGGTGGAGGTATGACATATACCTTTAAGGCTGCTTTGGGCGGGCATGTTGGTAGTTCCATCTGTGAAGCCGATAAGATGGATCTGGCATTGGATATCATGCGGATAGCCAAGGAAAAAGGGGTGAATCTGGTATTGTCTGACCAGGCTGTTATTGCGGATGCTTTCAGTAATGATGCCCATACCAAACTGGCGGATCCGATGGATATCCCGGATGGTTGGGAAGGTTTGGATATCGGTCCGGAAACCCGTAAACGTTTTGCTGAAGTGATTGAAAACTCAAAGACTATTTTATGGAATGGTCCAGTGGGAGTTTTTGAACTTCCGAAGTTTGCTGAAGGAACGAAAGCTATTGCTGATGCGATAGTAAAAGCTACTGAAAAAGGAGCTTTCTCCCTGATTGGCGGAGGGGATTCGGTGGCAGCTATCAATCAGTTTGGCTTGGCTGATAAAGTAAGTTATGTGTCGACGGGAGGTGGTGCCCTCCTGGAATATATTGAAGGAAAAGAGTTACCTGGTATTACTGCGATCCGTGGAGAATAAAATGAAATCCGAAGATATCGGGCGCCTGTTATTATAAAAAATAACAGGCGTTTTTTTATTTTTAATCTTTATCTTTGTAAGAGATTAAAAAATATCCTCTATGAGTACAATTCCGGTAATAGAACCTACAATGGTTCTGAATGAAGAAGTCTGCAAGAGTAATATTGCCCGTATGGCAGCCAAGGCTAAAGCTGCAGGTGTGATCTTCCGTCCCCATTTTAAAACTCATCAATCCCGGGAGATCGGAGAATGGTTCAGAACATCGGGAGTAGATAAAATTACTGTCTCCTCTTTGAATATGGCTATTCAGTTTGCTGAATGGGGATGGAGCGACATCACAGTTGCTTTTCCGGTCAATTGCCTGGAACATGAAAAAATCAATGCTCTGGCTGCTAAAATCCGTTTGAATCTCCTTTTGGCGCATTCTGAGGGAACACGACAACTTGCCGCCTGTCTGAAATATCCTGTAGGGGTATATTTGGGAGTAGATACCGGATATCACCGGGATGGCGTGGATGCTAATAATTATCAGAAAATCGACCGGATCATTGATATAGTCGCTCCGGATGTAAATATGAAGTTCGAAGGTTTTCTGACCCATGCCGGACATACTTATAGTGCCCGTTCGAAAGCGGAGATCCTGCAGATTCATAAGGACAATCTAAGGATGCTGAAAAATATCAAGGAACGCTATGTCAACCGTTATCCTCAACTGAGAATTTCACTGGGGGACACTCCTTCCTGTTCCATGGCTGACCGGTTCGGAGTAGCAGATGAAATCCGGCCCGGGAATTTTGTGTTTTATGATGTTACCCAGATGAAAATCGGTTCCTGCGAATGGTATAATATTGCTATGGCAGTAAAATGTCCGGTGGTGGATATCAACCGTGACCGGAATGAGGCAGTCATTTATGGGGGAGGTGTACATTTTTCCAAGGATCGGATCGACCGGGATGGAAATCGTCCCTTGTATGGTCTGATTGCTGAAAACCACAATGATTATTGGGGGAATATCATCCCCGATGTTGAATTGGTGTCATTGTCACAAGAACATGGGATCATTCATGGTACAGATCATTTTCTGGATCAGCTTCATGTCGGAGATATTGTGACGGTTTTACCAATCCATTCCTGTATGACGGCGGATCTGATGAAAACATATCATATGGCGGACGGGAAGATTGCCCGGCATATCTGAACAATGAATTATTCCTTGCTTAAATTGCGGAAACGACTACGTTTTCCGAATAGGATAAAAACATCATTATTGTTGACAATAAATTCATCGCTTGGGTTTTCTATTAGTTCCATACGCAGGTAGCCTTTTTCTTCGTCCCGGGCATAATGTTTTATTGCGATTAATTTTAAATAGAAATCTTTTTCCAGTCTGATATCTCCTAATTTACGTCCTGCGAAAGCTTCCGGAAGTTTCATTTCGTAGATATAATAATCCGGTGAAACCTGATAAGAATAAATTAAGGTTGTCAATTCGGTTTTGGTAGCAAAGAAATCAGCATACTCTTTTTCCAGTTGAATGATTTCAGTAATGCCCATTGCTTCTAATACGGTTTTGTGAAGACTGGAAATTGCGCGTGCGATGATTCGTTGGGCACCGTTTTGTTTCAGAATGGCGACAGTAAGAATGGAGGCCCCGGCATCTTTGCCTAAAGTTACTATATTCAGGTCTGCATCTTTAAGCGGGAGATTTCTGGCTGCCTGTTCATTGTTTAAATCCAGGCAGATGGTATTTTTGATACTGTCTTTATAATCATTTACTTTGTCGATATTTTTATCGACTCCAATGACTTCATATCCCATAGATGTCAGCCGTTGGGCCAGTGCCATTCCGAAATTTCCCAGGCCGATAATGATGCATTTCATATGGTAGATCGTAAATATTAAAGTGGAAAAAACGGTAAACTTGACCCCTTAAAAACGGAAGAAAATGACCCTTGGAAA
>CAJMQA010000264.1 GCA_905215395.1 uncultured bacterium
GGCAGAATCAAGACTGGCGATGGATTCTTTTGCCTGTTCCATGAAAGCCGCCTGTATACCGTGCACTAACCCTCCAATCTCGTCATTAAATTTAACACAGCTGTTTTCAACATCTGTTTCTGTTGAGGAGAAAACCGGGTGACTGGTCTGAATGTCCCATTGGGCTGTTTTATCAGTTTCCTGAATTTGTTTGACTTCCAGTTTGATTTCTTTTTTGCAGGCTGCCACTGATAGGGCAATTGCAAATACTGCTAATACTTTTGTTCTCATTTTTATCTAGTTATTTAATTTGGACAAATCAATAGATTATATCGGAAATCTGGCTATAAAGTTAGTCGGAATCTCTGATATTCTTTAATAATCATAGGAATTTTTATGAATTTATCATTTATATGAATATCAGAAGTCTCCTTTGTTGAGTTCTTTTTGTTTTTGGTAATTTTACTGAAATAGCCATTCCTGTTCCGTTAGATAAATTGTAATCTCTTCTGCTTATTTTTACTTGATGATTGCTTGAAGAAATGTTAAATTTTTCGATAACTTTGGAAGAGTCTTTGGCATCTTTAAAAGAAAAGTTTACATTCGAGGTTCAAATTGCAAGCAATTATTGGTGTTTTTCTTGATGAAATCTGAGGATATTTTATTAAAGAAGTTTCAGGCGGGAAATGGAGTAGTTTTTAAGGAGATTTTTGAACGTTATTATCTCCCGGTAAAATCTTATGCTTCCCGTTATGTCGAAAATTCTGAGATAACTGAGGATTTTATACAAGATGCTTTTTTAAGAGTATGGGAAAAGAGGAAAGATTTCAGTTTTCTTCCGGCAGTTAAAAGTTTTCTTTATCTGAGTGTCAGAAATGCTTGTTTGGATTATTTGCGTCACCAGCAGGTACAACGCCGTAATGAATCGGAATTGGTCATGCGGTTTACTGAAGAGGGAGAAGAGGAATTTCTATTGGAAGAAGAGGTACATGCTATGATTTATAATGCGATAAAGGATTTATCAGCAAGATCACGTCAGGTTGTCATACTGACAATGAAAGGCTGTTCCAATTCTGAGATTGCAGAAAAAATGGATATAACTGTTAATAGTGTGAAGACAATCAAATTACGTGCTTATCGTATTTTGCGGGAACGTTTGAGAGGAATACAGTGGCTTTTGTTGTTCTTTTTCGGTATATGATTTTCTATTCTTAGGAATGTCCTGTTTAAATTTATTTTCAAAAAATGTCACCCTGCTGAAGGGGATTCACGTTTTAGGGAAAATTAAAAAAAATGAAGCAACTTGATCCTAAAACAGGACTTTTGATTTATCATTATCTTCGGGGAAAACTTTCTGTAGCAGAGCAGGAAGAACTAAAGGATTGGTTACAGGAAGAAACACACAGAGAGGTATTTGAAAGGATTTGCAATAAAGAAAATATATTGGAAAAATCTTTCCATTTTGACTCCTTGGACAGAGATAGAGAAAAAATGTGGGAATGTCTCGAACGGGAAACGGGACTGCGGCGTCGTGCTGTATTACGGCATTGGATGGTTGCTGCTTCGCTACTACTACCTTTACTGACCGGAATATTATATCTGACATTACATTATACTGAATCTGATATACCGATACAGGGAAGGGATAAAATTATTCCTGGTATGACAATGGCTCAGCTTCGTTTACCAGACGGGGAAGTGATCAGTCTGGGTAAGGACAAGAGCCATTCTTTGTATCTGATGGAAGACGGGCAGTTTATGGATGAACAGGGGACAGTTATATATGGGAAAGATAGTATTGTAGCTGGGGAGATGTTGTATAGTGAGATACAGATTCCGCGGGGAGGAGAATATAAGGTCGTATTGCCTGATAAGACTATCGTTTGGTTGAATGCTGAGTCATCACTTCGTTTTCCGGTTGCTTTTACAGGAGAAGAAAGAAGAGTGTATGCAAAAGGAGAGTTGTATTTTGATGTAAAACGGGATGGAAAAAAAACATTTGTTGTGGAAGTGGAAAAAGATTATACAGTGGAGGTACTGGGTACTGAATTTAATCTTCGTACCTATGATGAATCTCCCTGTACAACAACCTTGGTAAAAGGGAGTGTGCGGGTAAAAGGAAGAAATGATCAGGTATTATTACAACCAGGGCAGCAAGCTATTGGTTCAGGGAAAACCGATCCTATTGAAGTTGCTGATGTCCATGTTGCGCCTTATATTGCCTGGCATGTCGGATTGTTTTATTTTGAAAATACTACTTTAAAAGAAATCATGAATGAGCTGATACGTTGGTATAATATACAGGTTGTTTTTGAAAATAAAGTAGTCATGGATGAGTGTTTTTCCATGGAAATGAAACGGTTTGAGGATTTCAATCAGGTGTTGAAATTGATTGAACGGACCGGAATGGTTACAATAACAGTCGATGGTCAGCTGGTGACTATAAAATAAAGAAACGGGAGATATGGACCATCCCCCGTTTCAAATAAAGTGCTGGTGTAGCACAATGTGAAATTTTTATTTATACAAAGTTATGAAAAAAATCAGAAAGAGTGGGTTTTTCTTTAAAACCTGTGGGAATTATTTGTTGATGGTTAAGTTGGCAATTTTATTCCCGTTGATGACGTTTATGGCATATCCGGCAATGGCGCTGGGGCAACAGGCGGACATCAAATTGAATAATGTGGATTTGCAAGTCGTGTTTAAAGAAATCAGGCAGAAAATGGGGTATACCTTCGTGTATAATGACCAGATTGTCAGAAAAGCCGGTAAAATATCTGTGGATATTGTGTCGGATGATGTGGCTCAGATTCTGCGAAAATGTTTGGAAAGTACGGAGCTTGATTTTTATATCGAAGACAATATCGTAGTAATCACAGCTAAAACAGGACAAAATATTCCTCAGGTAGAGGAAAAGCCAGTTATTGTAAAAGGAAAGATTGTTGATAAACAGCAGCAACCGCTTCCGGGAGCTTCTGTTGTTATTAAGGGAACTACTTTGGGAACAGTATCTGATAATCTGGGAGAGTTTTCCCTGACATTGCCCGAATCAGAAAAGGTGATGTTGGTCGTTTCATTTATTGGGATGGAAACTCAGGAAATAGAATTTTCGGGTGGTGATCCGCTTCGGATAGAGATGCAGGAACAGATGAATGAGATCGGGGAGGTCACTGTGGTAAGTACCGGATATCAGACTGTAAATAGAAAAGATATGGTAGGTTCCTACAATACTCTGGATGTTGACGATATTAGGATTCCGGCTTACAGTAATATTGTGGATATGCTGCAGGGACAAGTGCCCAGTATGATAGTTACCCGTCAAAGTGCTCGTGCCGGTTCCAGTCCTAAAATTAAAATCAGGGGAACCACAACTTTGGGGAATACAGATCCTATTTTTGTTGTGGACGGTATTATTCAGGACGATCCCATCCGGTTTAATGCTTCTATTGGGATGATCGATGACATTGAAAATATTATTGGGAATCAGGTATCTTGGTTAAATCCGAGTGATATTGAAACTGTAACAATTTTGAAAGATGCTTCGGCGACTGCAATTTATGGATCCAGGGCTTCCAACGGAGTCATTGTCATAACGACTAAAAAACCGAAAATGGGAGACCGGATCTCTGTTAATTATACCGGAAGTGTTACTATCAGCCCGCGTCCGACTTATCGTCAATTCAATCTGATGAATTCCCAGGAGAGAGTAGCTTTTTCTGAAGAAGCTTATGAAGCGGGAGCCAAATATACTTATGAACCTATTCGGGATATCAATACTTTTGAAGGAAGTATGGCTATGTTTTTTAATGGTCAAATTTCTGAAAATGAATATATAAAAAGGAGAAATGAATTAGAAACGGTGAATACCGACTGGTTGAAATTATTGACAGAGACTTCTGTTTCACATAACCATAATCTGAGTATCGGAGGTAGTTCACCCCGGGCAAATTACACAGTTTCTTTAGGGTATAGTAAAGAAAAAGGGCAGGAAAAAGGAAATAGCAGTGAACGTTTTACTTCAAGAGCTGCCGTAAATTTCCGTTTGCATGACAGGGTGAATGTGGCAGTAACATTAAATGGATCATTAAGTAAGAATATAGGTTATGCCAATGGAGTTAATCCTTTAGCTTATGCAACAACGACCAGTTGTGCAATTCCGGCATATAACGAAGATGGAACTTTTGCTTTTTATAAACGGAATAACACCTATAAATATAATAGACAAAATCTTTACTTGGATTATAATATCCTGAATGAGATGGAGAATAGTGAATCGAAGGTAAAAAATGCTTATATGGGTATTTCTTTAGATTTTAGCTGGAGAATTACAGATTGGTTGAAATATCAGTTTACCGGAGGATATTCTTATACTGGGGTGAATACAGAACGTTATAGCACGGAACGGTCATTTTATATTGCCAATAAATATAGAGGTTATAATTATGGGACTGTAGAACCAACAGATCCTTGGTATAAAGCGGCTCAGTTGCCCCATGGAGGAGAGTTGTTTGCCTCGGAAGCAACACAATACAATTATAATATTCAAAATAAATTGTTATTGGAACATGAATTTAATCAGGATCATAGGGTAAATGTGATGTTGGGAACAGAGGTACGATCATCTATGGATAACAATATGCAGAATATGTATTATGGTTACGTTCCGGACAGAGGTCATACGTTTGTGAAGCCCAATATTCCTCATGAGATTATTCCGATTATGGCAGCAGAGGCGCCGGAAGGTTTTGATATTTTAAATGAATTGTATAACGGAGGTACTCAAATTGCCAAAAGGACAGATAACTTTTTCTCTTTATTTGCTACTGTTGCTTACTCTGCCATGGGGCGTTATGTATTTAATTTTAATATCCGGCACGATGCATCGAATCGTTTCGGGCAGAGAACAAACCGGCGTTTTGATCCGACTTACTCTTTAGGAGGAGCCTGGAGAATATCCTCGGAGCCTTGGATGC
>CAJMQA010000265.1 GCA_905215395.1 uncultured bacterium
CTTTTTACGTTCGTTTTTCAACTGATCTGGTGTTACCTTTGGCAAAATAAAATCTGATTATGGAACAGAACTCTTATGAATTGCATTTTGCCCCCATACAGGGTTATACAGACTCGTTTTTCCGGAATGCCTTTGACAAATATTTCGGAGGGGTGGATGTGTATTACACTCCTTTTATACGGGTCGATAAGGGAAGTTTTATGAACCGCGATCTGCGGGGTATAGAACCGGATTCCAATTCTGTGGCTTGTCTGATTCCTCAGATTTTGCCCGGTTCCCCTGAAGAGTTCAGAATATTGGCGGATATGGTTGTGGCAAAAGGGTATTCCCGAATAGATATAAATCTGGGATGTCCTTTTCCGATGATTGCCGGCAAACACAAAGGAGCCGGAATGTTGCCTTATCCGGAACAGGTTACCGCTGTTTTGGAAACAATAAAGGAATATCCTGAAATCCGTTTTTCTGTAAAAATGAGATTAGGTTGGGATGATGTAAGCGAATGTATGTCATTGGTCGATATTTTGAATAGTCTTCGCTTAGAGCACATAACGGTTCATGCACGTACAGGCAGACAACAGTACAAGGGACAGACTCATCCTGATGCTTTCGCCCGTTTTCAGAAGAATTGCCGGCATCCGTTGTTTTATAATGGTGATTTGATGACAACTCAGGAGATTGTAGGAATTTTAGAGAGGTTTCCACTGCTCAGAGGGGTCTCTTTGGGTAGAGGATTGCTTGCTTCGCCATTGTTGGCAAAGGAATTTAAGGAAAATGCAACCTTTTCGGATGAAATTCGTATGTCTCTCTATTCTGCTTTTCATAATGAGCTTTTTTATGTTTATTCTGAAAGACTTCAGGGAGAAGCTCATTTGCTGATGAAGATGAAAACTTTATGGGAGTATTTTTTACCTGCAACTGATCGTAAGATCCTGAAAAAAATAAAGAAGGCAAATAAAATTTCTCAGTACAAGGAAGCATTGATTGGTATGTTTAATCTGGCAATCTGAGGCAGGGATGTTAAGGAAAGGGATATTTATTACAATAGGTATTTTATCAATCATATTGGGTATTATCGGTATTTTTGTACCGGGTTTGCCGACAACTCCATTCCTTTTGCTTAGTTCCTGGTTGTTTTATAAGAGTTCCAGGCGTATGCATGATTATCTGCATCGTTCCCGCTGGTTGGGGGAATATATCCGTCGTTATGAATCAGGAGAAGGTGTAAGCCGGTTATCGAAACTAATATCTATCTGTTGTATGTGGATTATGGTTTCAATTTCGGCTTTTGTTTTCATTGAAAATCTGCATCTCCGTATCCTACTGTTAGTGTTGGGAGTAATAGGAACCGGAAGTATACTTTTGATTGTCCCGACGGCTAAAAAACAATAAAGAGGCAGAATCTCTGCCTCTTCTGTTTTTAAATCACTACGTTTACAATTTTTTTCGGGACGATAATCATTTTTCGGATTTCCTTGCCTTCCAACCATTTTTCTGCTTCGGGAGCAGCCTTTACAGCAGCTTCGATTTCAGCGTTGGTCGCACTTATCGGCATGGATAATTTGAAACGGACCTTACCGTTGAATGATACCGGATATTCGAAAGAATTCTCTGTCAGATATTTTTCTTCCCATTGCGGAAAATTTGCAACAGTGATGCTGGTTTGATGACCCAATTGATGCCATAATTCTTCAGCAATGTGGGGAGCATAAGGAGCAATGGCAATTACCAATGGCTCCAGAATAGCCCTCTTATTGCATTTTAGGGCTGTCAATTCGTTGGTACAGATCATGAAGGCTGGAATAGAAGTATTGAAGGAGAAGTTTTCAATATCGAATTCAATCTTCTTCAATGTTTTATGCAGTACTTTCAATTCCTCTTTGTCAGGGGTTTCGTCACTGACATGAAATTCTTCATTTATCAGGAATAACCGCCAGAATTTCCGTAAGAACTTATACACTCCGTCAATACCTTGAGTATCCCAGGGTTTATGTGCTTCCAGAGGACCCAGGAACATTTCATAGAGACGTAATGTATCGGCTCCGAATTGTTCGATAATAACGTCCGGATTGACAACATTGAACATGGATTTGGACATTTTTTCGATGGCCCATCCGCAGATATATCTTCCGTCTTCCAGTATAAATTCTGCATTAGCGTAATCAGGCATCCATTTTTTGAAAGCCTCTGTATCTAGTATATCATTCCGTACAATATTTACATCTACATGGATTTCAGTGGTTTCATACTGATCTTTCAAGCCTGCGGATACAAAAGTATTGGTGCCAACAATCCGGTATACGAAATTTGAACGACCCTGAATCATTCCTTGGTTGATCAGTTTTTTGAAAGGTTCAGATTCACAGATAATTCCTAAGTCGTATAGAAACATATTCCAGAAGCGGGAATAAATCAGATGCCCGGTTGCGTGCTCAGCTCCTCCCATGTAAAGATCGACATTCCGCCAATAGTCGTTGGCTTCACGGCTGACCAATGCCTTTTCGTTATGCGGATCCATATAACGCAGATAGTAAGCTGATGAACCTGCAAAGCCCGGCATTGTATTCATTTCGATAGGATATCCTTCTTTGGTCTTCCAGTTTTTAGCCCGGCCCAATGGAGGCTCTCCGTTTTCTGTCGGTAAATATTTGTCTACTTCAGGTAACTCCAGGGGTAACTGAGAGTCATCCATCATATAAGGCATATCGTCTTTATAGTAAACCGGAAAAGGTTCGCCCCAGTAACGTTGCCGGCTGAAAATAGCATCTCTTAGGCGATAGTTGATCTTACTTTTCCCGATGCCCCGTTTTTCAACCTCTTCTGCAATTACCCGAATGGCATCTTTAACTTCCATACCGTTGATCAGACCACTATTGATCATTTTACCTTCTTTGGCATCGTAGGAGCTTTCGCTCAGATCACATCCTTGACCATTGTCAATAACAGGTACGATGGGTAAATTGAATTTGCGTGCAAAGGCATAATCCCGGCTGTCGTGTGCCGGAACCGCCATGATGGCTCCCGTACCATAACCGGCCAGAACATATTCGCTGATCCATACCGGAATAGCTTCATGGGTGAAGGGATTGATTGCATAAGAACCTGAAAATACTCCGGTTACTGTTTTTACCTCGCTTTGGCGTTCACGTTCAGTACGTTTAGCTACATAATCAAGGTATTCAACTACTGCTTTTTCCTGTTCCGGAGTGGTTAATTCTTTGACGTAATCACTTTCCGGTGCCAGGACCATAAAGCTGACTCCGTAAATGGTATCAGGACGGGTGGTAAATATTTTCAATTGTATATCCGAATCTTTTACCTCAAAGATTACATCTGCTCCTTGTGAGCGTCCAATCCAGTTGCGTTGAATGTCTTTCAGTGAATCCGACCACTCCAGTGTATCAAGCCCGTCCAGTAATCTCTGGGCATAAGCAGATACCCGTAAAGACCACTGGCGCATGGTTTTTTGTATGACAGGAAAGCCTCCTCTGACAGATAAGCCGTCTTTTACTTCGTCGTTAGCGAGTACAGTTCCCAATTGCGGACACCAATTCACCATAGTATCTGCCAGATAAGCAATCCGGTAATTGAGCAGCAGTGTTTGCTGTGTTTTTTCGTCCATGCCTTTCCATTCTTCAGCCGTAAATACGGCTACGTCCGAACTGGCTGCATTGATATTCTTATTACCTTCTTTTTCAAAGATGCCGACTAGTTTGCTGATAGGCTCTGCTCTCTGTGTATCTTTATTGAACCAGTGGTTAAACATTTGGATGAAAGCCCACTGTGTCCATTTATAGTAATGGGGATTATAGGTGCGGACTTCCCGTTCCCAATCGAATGAAAAACCGATCTTGTCCAACTGTTCCCGGTAACGGGCAATATTTTTCTCTGTGGTAATGGCCGGATGTTGTCCGGTTTGAATGGCATATTGTTCTGCCGGTAGTCCGTAAGCATCGAAACCCATCGGGTGCAGTACGTTAAACCCTTTCAGGCGTTTGTACCGGGAATATATATCGGAAGCAATGTAGCCTAGCGGATGGCCGACGTGTAGTCCGGCTCCGGAGGGATAAGGGAACATATCCAAAACATAGTATTTGGGTTTGGAGGGATCAGTATCCACCTTATAAGTCTCATTTTCTTTCCAGTAGCTTTGCCACTTTTGTTCTACTTCCTTAAAATTGTATTCCATAACAGCTGATTTAATGAATATGCAAAGATAACACTTAAAGGTAAAAAGTAAATAGTGGAGAGTAAAAAGTAAAAGGAAATAAAAGCTATTGGATAAAGTTCTGGGTTTGCATTTTTTTCTTTATTTTCGTCAATATTTGTGTGCAATTTATTTTAATACTATGGCTACAGGACTGGCGTTGGGAATTTTGCTTGCTTATTTCGGCTTATTGATTGTGGTGAGTTTTTTTACTTCCCGGAAAGCAGATAATGAAACATTTTTTACAGCTAACCGGACCTCTCCTTGGTATCTGGTCGCTTTTGGAATGATAGGGGCACAATTATCGGGTGTGACTTTTATTTCTATTCCAGGCGAAGTGGGGAATAGTGGATGGACTTATTTGCCCGTCGTATTAGGAAACTGTATTGGGTATGTGGTTATTGGGGTGATATTGCTTCCGTTATTTTATAGATTGAACCTGGTATCCATTTACTCTTGGCTGGGAACCCGTTTCGGGGAAAATGCAAGACTCACGGGATCATTTTTCTTTATTATTTCACAGTTAGTAGGTGCGTCGTTCCGGCTTTTTTTGGTAGTGGGGGTTTTGCAGCTGGCTGTTTTTAATGCTATAGGGATTCCTTTTGCAGCGACGGTTTTTATTACTATAACACTGGTATGGATATATACTTTCAGAGGAGGAATAAAAACAATAGTCTGGACCGATGCTCTCCAGACTGTTTTTATGCTGG
>CAJMQA010000266.1 GCA_905215395.1 uncultured bacterium
CCCGAAACGGGCAAAATCATGACGTGCTGCCCCCACTGCCATAAATTCAATACCGCAGCAGCTGGTGGCAAAAGTAAGTGGCCATACCGAATTTGAACGTCCCCAATTGATGAGATCGTCCAGACATCCGATGAGGATATCTGTTCCGTTAGCTCTGAGTTGTTCGAGGTATTCATTATCTTTGAAATCCTCATATTTCATTGATTTTATCTTAGGCTTTTTCATATCTGTCTTAAGTTTAATTCCTGATTCTTATTTCCATTCCAAAGCTCCTTTTTTCCAGGCATAAGCAAGTCCCAGAATCAGAATCACCATAAAGAAAAGAATGTTGACCAGTCCATCGATACCGGCATCCTGAACGGTTACTGCCCAAGGAAACAGAAATACAGTTTCTACATCAAACATCAGAAAAAGGATAGCGAAAAGATAATATCCGGCCTTAAATTGCATCCAGGAACGTCCCCGGGTAGGAATGCCGCATTCGTATGACTCGCCTTTTTGGCGGTTGAATGAACGCGGGGAAACAAGGCGGGCGACGCCCAAAGCAACGGCAACCAGTACTATGGCTGTAATCAATACGACTACAAATAATGTCAGATTCATAATAAATGAGTTTATTAATCTCTAAAATATTCGAAAAATGAATGTTTGAAAATGAGTACATCCTCACAAAAAGGTATTTTCCCCTCTTTAAATGACGATTTTCTGCAAAGTATAGATATAGTATGCAATTTGATCCAGCCCCTGGATTCTAAAGTCCGGAGGCATGGCATAATCCCGGAGGTTTTCCGGAGTAAGAATATGACTATACCTGAAGTGTGTAAATAGACGGATGAGTGATTTTTTATCGAAGGTGGGATGGGTATTTTCATCTGCAATATCTCCGATGTTTGCAATAATGATTGACATCAGGGAACAAAGCGCATTCTCCCTCCCGGGCATTGAAATATTTTCTGTGGACGACAAGTATCGTGCATTACCGCCTTCTGGTATAATTGCCTGAAAATTAACTGATATTATGAATGTCAGCAGTATAAATAATATGCACAATTGAACAAATTTCACCACTCATTTTTTTTGACCTGCGAATATACAATTAAATTTTAGGATATTACCCACATTTAATATTAAAAGTACGTTAATTCTGGAATTTAAACTACGGAAATGTGTAGCTTTGTCTTCTGTAAGAAACAAAATATGTCAGAGATTCGATCCTCTTTAACGGATTTGCAGTTACAGTATAAATTACTGCAGCAGGAGTATGAATATGAAAAAGAATTGTACCGGGAGCAAACTCGCCAGGCCGGTGTCTGTAAGTGTATCCGGCAGGGATTGTGCTGGTTTCCGGTGAGAATCGGAGGGAACCGGTATAACTCTCTGAATCAGTTGACCCTGGAAGTATTCCGGAAAGAGACGGATGATACTGATCACTCTTTTGAATATGGGCGTCCGGTTTGCTTTTTTGCAGAAAAGCAGGATGGTTCTTTGCGTTATTTTAACTTTTCTGCTGTTATCAGTTATGTTCAGGAGAACCGTATGGTAGTGACGGTACCAGGGATGGCTGTCATTTCAGAATTGATAGCTGCCGGTGAGCTTGGTGTACAGTTATATTTTGACGATACTTCTTATAAAACTATGTTTTCGGCTTTGCATGGAGTCATGGCTGCCAAAGGGGACCGGACAGCTCATTTGAGGGAAGTGCTGCTGGGAAAGATGAAGGCTTCGTTCCGGGAGTTACCGCGGGTGCATTTCCCCTGGTTGAATAAATCTCAGGAAGAAGCGGTGAGTAAAGTTTTATCAGCCCGTGAAGTGGCTATTGTGCACGGACCTCCGGGAACCGGAAAAACGACAACTTTGGTAGAGGCCATTTATGAAACATTGCATCGTGAAAATCAGGTATTGGTATGTGCCCAGAGTAATACGGCAGTAGATTGGATTGCGGAAAAACTGACTGATCGCGGAATTCAGGTGTTGCGTATCGGAAACCCAACCCGGGTAAACGATAAGATGTTGTCTTTTACGTATGAGCGGCGGTTTGAGTCACATCCTGATTATCCGGAATTGTGGAGTATCAGGAAAGCTATCCGGGAAGCTGCAAAGCATTTGAAAAAAGGAGGAAAAGCTGGAAAGGAGAGTGTGTACAACCATTTATTCAAATTGCGGAACAGGGCTACAGAGTTGGAAATAAAAATCGATGCACAATTGTTTGCTGAGGCGAGGGTTATCGCTTGTACTTTGGTTGGGACTGCTAACCGGGTGCTGGAGAGGAAACGTTTCTCTTCGCTTTTTATAGATGAGGCAGCCCAGGCTATAGAAGCTGCATGCTGGATTGCCATTTCCCGTGCAGACCGGGTTGTGCTGGCAGGAGATCATTGTCAGTTACCTCCGACCATAAAGTGTCTGGAGGCTGCACAGGGAGGTTTGAACAGGACTTTATTGCAAAAAGTGGTGGAACAAAAGCCGGAAACTGTGTCTTTGTTGAAGATACAATACCGCATGCATGAAGATATTATGCGTTTTTCTTCGGCCTGGTTTTATCACAATGAATTACAGGCGGCTCCTGAGGTAAAATTCCGGGGTATACTGGAGTTCGATACACCCATCGTATGGGTGGATACGGCAGCTCTTGAGTTTACTGAAAAGTGTGTAGGGGAGGGTACCGGTCGGTTGAATGCAGGGGAGGCTGAATTGCTCCTGAAACAGCTCAGGCAATATATTGAGAGGATAGGTACAGAGAGGATTTTGGATGAGAATATTGATTTCGGGCTTATCTCGCCTTACCGGGCACAGGTGCAATATTTGAGGCATTTGATTAGAAAAGAGCCTTTTTTGCGTCCTCTCCGGCAATTAATTACAGTTCATACAGTGGATGGTTTTCAGGGCCAGGAGAGGGATGTGATTTTTATCAGTTTGGTTCGTGCGAATGAAAGTGGACAAATTGGTTTTCTGCGTGATTTGAGGCGTATGAATGTTGCAATTACCCGGGCACGTATGAAATTATTGATTTTGGGAGATGCCCCGACTTTGACACGACATCCTTTCTATAGAGCTTTATATAAATATATTCAGCAGGCAGGAGCGGGAATAACCCCCAGTTCTTGCTGAATGGCAGTAACATCTGCGATCTCGATAACATCTATAATCTGGTCAAAAATCATATGAAATCCAAAGATTCCTTCCACCATTTCATCTATCGCCTCTTGTTTATCGATCCCCTGGAATATTATCCGGTACATGGCTGCAACGGCACCGGTGCGGTCGCTGCCGTGCCAGCAATGAAACAGGAGTGCCCCTTGACGGTCCCTGATGATCCGCATGGCAGCAATCAGATCGTCGATATTTAGTAGGGTGGCCCGGGTGCGTAAATGGTGAAGTTTTATAGAAGTTCCCTGAGCTTCATTAGCATCGGAATGATAGCAGCGCAGGTTCAATACTTCACGGATACCGAATTTTTCCAGCTCGCGGAAGCAGGCTGCTGAAGGTTGGTCGGAGCGATAGACTCCTTCTCCGATCCGGTAAAAATTTTTTAAACGGCATTTGTTACCTAAAGTAACTTTTTCTGTTATCAGTTCTGTTTTTTTTGATAGGTAGTGGTACATGGTTTTACCTTTTTGTTGATCAGTAAGAAACCGATAATAATCAGTGAATGGTACAAAGATAAGAATATAACTTAAAGTTTCAGCTATACTCCTCTTGCCCTATCCACTCCGGGATAATTTTGAGAATATTAACGCAGGAAACATTACTTTGTTACATTGCGTTAAACAGAAATAAACTTATAAACCAAAGACTTTATGAAAATGATTTTAGACAAGGCGGATTCACGGGGACACGCAAATCTGGGATGGCTGGATACCTGGCATACTTTCAGTTTTGCTGATTACTATAACCCTGCCCGCATACATTTCGGGGCATTGAGAGTGCTGAATGATGATACTGTTGCTCCCGGGATGGGATTTGATTCCCATCCGCACAAGAATATGGAAGTGATTTCAATACCGTTGAAAGGGTATTTAAGACACGGGGATAGTCTGGAACATAGTGATGTCATTACTCCCGGAGATATTCAGGTCATGAGTACCGGAAAAGGGATATTTCATAGTGAATATAATGGTAGCAATACAGAGAATCTGGAATTTTTACAGATTTGGGTTATTCCGAATGTAAGTAATACAACCCCGGTATATAAAAGTTATGATATCCGGAATGTAGACCAAAAGAATCGTTTTGGTTTTATCGTCGCTCCTGACGGAAGTGCTCCTGCTGCTATTTTGCAGGACGCTTGGTTTGCTATTGGGGAGCTGGACGAGGGGGTAAAAGTGAATTATCCTTTGCATCAGAAGGATACTGGGGTATATTTTTTTGTGATTGAGGGAGAGATAAAAATCGGAGAGACTGTATTATCACGCCGGGATGGTATCGGATTGTACGATACGGACTCTGTGACGGTGGAGGCCTTGAAAGTTTCCCAGGTATTATTGATGGAAGTTATGATGATATAGCTGTCAATCAAAGTCAATGCTTAATTGGGTCGGAAAGGAGATATCCGGGTGTTCCGGGGTTTCCACCGGATTAGATACCGATAATCCCATCAGGCGGATACGGTAGTCGGTCAGGTGCAGCTCCTGAAGTAAATTTTTAGCCAGGGGTAATATTTCTTTCATTAGCAATAGCTCATGATTGACGCTAATGCTACGGGTTTTTTGAGTAAAATCGTTGAATTTGATCTTTAAGGTGAGTGTGTGGCCACGGAATTCTGCTTTTTTTAAACGGCGGATGAGTTCGTCAGCCACATGCCACAGCTGGATGATTAAAGCGGTGTAAGTGGTCAGATCCTTTTCAAAAGTATATTCACACCCGACAGATTTCCGGATACGGACAGCTTCTACCGGACGCGGATCCATG
>CAJMQA010000267.1 GCA_905215395.1 uncultured bacterium
GAGGGGTGTCTGAGCGGTAGCGAGTTCCCGGAGTCAGTGAAAGAATGGCTTACAGGATCGGCACAAAGCGGCCGGTCTGACAGACAAAATACTGAAGACGGAATAGAGTGAAAAATAAAAATCCTACGTTTTTAATTTATGATAATGGCAGACCAGCAGTTTGCCGTTTTCGTCGTGGAGGTGCATACCGTTTCCCTCACAATAGCGATAGACGGGACAATCGGCACATTCGCCCTGTTGTCCAGGAGCGGTCGCGGAAGAACTGGAAACGTTCTTCCCAGACCTCGGGAAAGAATTTGTTTTTACGTATTCTTTCCAAAGCACAGTTGATAAAAATGCGCCGGAGCCAGCCTTCAAAACTTCCGCTTCCGTTATAGTCGGACAGATTTGTAAAAACCTTTATAAAACCTTCCTGCAGAAGATCATGAGTCGTTTCCTTGTCTCCGGAATAACGCATGCACAGCCCCAGCATTTTGGGAGCAAAATGTTTGTATAGTTCTTCCTGAGCTTTGGAATTCCCTTTCCGGCATTCCTGAATCACTAACGCTTCGTCCATTCACGTGATGTATTTCTTTCAACCCTTAAGATGCATATAAAAACCCAAACGTTGCATAAAAATAAAAAAAATTAATTGGGGGAAATGATAGAAAATCGGAGTTTTACCGACGAAAGTCAGGCATTTTGTCATATCTTTGTAAATGTTGTTATCAGGATTTTTTTCTGTTTTAATGGATAAAGTAGAATGTTGAACATCAGGGAAAATATTGAACGGATAGCGGAAACGTTACCAGAAGGAGTGAAATTGATTGCCGTGTCGAAGACAAAACCGGCTGAATATATTGAAGAAGCATATGCGGGAGGGCAGCGTGCGTTCGGCGAGAACCGCCCACAGGAAATGGCAGCCAAATACCAATTGCTACCGAAGGATATAGAGTGGCATATGATCGGGCAATTGCAGGAAAAAAATGTGAAATACATTGCCCCTTTTGTTTCACTGATCCACTCGGTGGACAGTTTGAAATTGTTGCAGAAAATTGACCGGGAAGCTGCCAAACACCAGCGCATCATAGATTGCCTGCTGGAATTCCATATTGCAGAAGAAGAGACGAAATCCGGACTATCCTATGAGGAAGCCCGGTTCATATTGAATAGCGAAGAGTTTACGCTGTTGGAACAAGTCAGGATCGTCGGAGTGATGGGGATTGCGACTTATACGGACGATCAGGAACAAATACACAAAGAATTCAGGCACTTGCGCGAAATTTTCGGGGAATTGAAGAAAGAATTCTTTTCCGGACAAAATGATTTCAGGGAACTGTCTATGGGGATGTCCGGAGACTACCGGATTGCTATAGAGGAAGGCAGTACGATGGTGAGAGTGGGGAGTTCTATATTCGGAGAAAGGGAATATAAAAATAAATGAGAGCAGAAGAATAAAAATTACAAATAAATAGATTGACTGATATGGCAAACTTAAAAACCAAATTTATCGGACTGGAATTGAAAAGTCCTATTATTGCAGGAAGTTGCGGTTTAACTTCCGATATTCATAAATTGCAGGAAATTGCAGGTTACGGCGCCGGAGCTGTTATTCTGAAATCTGTATTTGAAGAACAGATTAATATGGAGGCTTCTAAAGCATTGGGAGATAATAGTTATCCGGAAGAGGCTGACTACATACAAAATTATATCCGCGCCAATACGATGCAACAATACATCGATCTGGTAAAACTGGCTAAGTCTAAACTGGATATACCGGTGATCGCCAGTATCAGTTGTCTGAGGGACGGGGAATGGATCAGTTTTGCATCGGAACTGGAAAAAGCAGGTGCAAGCGCCCTGGAATTGAATGCTTTTATTCTGCCTACAGACGAGTTTAAAGAGAGTGCAGATATCGAAAGTATGTATTTCGATATTGTGAAGCATGTAAAATCGGTTGTGACTATTCCCATCATCATCAAGATCAGTCACTATTTCACCAATTTGCCGGCTTTGGTCAGCAAGCTGAAGGCTTACGGAGCTGATGCGGTGACGATCTTCAACCGTTTTTACGAGCCGGACATCGATATCGAACAAATGAGCATCGGATCGGCTTCTGTGTTCAGCCTGCCGACAGATTTGCGTACTACCTTGCGGTGGACAGGTATTTTATCGGGAAAGGATAAAATGCAACAAATATCTGCCTCTACCGGAGTCCACAGTGGGGAAGCGGTGGTGAAATTATTGCTGGCGGGAGCTACTACGGTTCAGGTATGTTCTGCCATGTATGAACAGGGACTGGGAGCTATCAGCAGTATGAACCATTTTGTAAGTAGCTGGATGGATAAAAAATCTTTTAAAACGATAGAAGAGTTCCGGGGAAAACTTTCCTATGCGGATGCCGGACATGCCGATCGTTACGAAAGAGCCCAGTTTATGAAATATTTCAGCGATAAGAAGTAAGAGAGAGGGTATGAAATATTTATTGTTATCCATAGTGGTGTGTTTTCTGGCCTGTTCCGGGAACAAATATGACGGAGTCCCCCCGAAGTATCACGCTCTGCTCGATCAGGCGCTAGGAAATGCCGGAGAAAATGCCGGAGAATTGAAAAAAGCACTGGAAACGGCTCCTGCCGGTGAGAAGGAGGGAATGGCTTTTCTGATTGCCTACATGCCCGAACGGGACCTGAAGGAACTGAAAGCCGGTTTCCTGCTGGAGCATACGGCTTATGCTTATAAAGCCAGAAATCAGTATCCCTGGGCTCATGCGCTGCCGGACAGTATCTTCCTGAACGAAGTATTGCCCTATGTGAGCCTGAATGAAAAGAGAGAAGGATGGCGGAAAGATTTTTATGACCGTTTCAGTAAATATGTTGCAAATTGTCAGACCATCTTCGAAGCGATCGATTCTGTAAACCGGAACGTCCGGGATGAAGTTCTGGTGGATTATAATACGAAACGCGAGAAACCGGATCAGGCTCCTTTTGAATCTATCCGCCAGCATATGGCTTCCTGTACGGGCTTGTCCATCCTGTTGACGGACGCTTTCCGCGCTGTCGGCATTCCTTCGCGTGTGGCCGGAACGCCCAACTGGCACGATGAAAGGGGAAATCACAACTGGACAGAGGTATGGGCAGACGGGAAGTGGTATTTTACAGAGTACTATTTCCCTGGACAACTGGACAATGCCTGGTTTTTTGCAGATGCCGGAAAAGCGGTGAAAAACGATCCGCAAAAGGCGATTTATGCTTCTTCCTTCAAGCCCACCGGCATTCATTTCCCGCTGGTATGGGATGAAAGCATCAGCTATGTTCCGGCTGCGAATGTAACGGATCGTTATGTAGGCCAGTACCAATCGTTCCTTTCGTCCATCTCAACGGATGGGAATCATGTGCCTTTGCGTTTGATGATGTTTGCCGACAATCAGTGTGTACAGAATTCTGACGGACGTGTCGCAGCGAATGTGGACGTGTTCTGCGGAAAGCTACAGATGGGAGGGGGACGCACCGCCGGACCAACCCAGGATATGAACGATGTGCTGACCTTTATGCTGGAAAAAAACAAAACCTATACCATTAAGTATGCCGATGCCGCAGGCAATCCCAAAAGCGTCGACATCGCCCTGAAGGATAAACCGGAGGAACTGAAGCTCTATATGAAGTAAAAGTTCCTGTGAAATAAAAAAGCTGTCATTCCATCGGAGTGACAGCTTTTTTTATCGGAGAATCAGGATAATTTCAGCTTATGGAAGCTATTTTCGAGCAGGTTGATGAGAAGTAGGTATCCGGACAGGGTGTCCTGCCGCCCCAGAATCACTTTCAGGGTTTCTGTGGCCTGTATCGAGCCGACCACTCCCGGGAGGGCTCCGATGACTCCCAGGGGCTGGGAAAAGTCTCTGATTCCTTCGTGGTATTCGTAAAGATCGCGGTAGTTCGGACCTCCCTGGTAATTGAATACGGACACTTGTCCTTCAAATTCGCAAATGCTTCCATATACATAGGGCAGACCTGATTTAACACAGGCATCATTGATTACATAGCGAGTGGAAAGGTTATCGGTTGCGTCAACGACTATATCGTAATTTTCAGTGATTTCCTCCGAATTTTCCGGTGTAAAACGCTGGAACCGGGGGACAATCCGGCAATAAGGGTTCAGGGCCTGTAATTTGCGCCTGGCCACCTGTACTTTCGGTTCTCCCAGACAGTCGTTATCATACAGGATCTGCCGTTGCAGATTGCTCTCCGACACCACATCATCGTCGACGATCCCCAGTGTACCGATTCCTGCCGCCGCCAGATAATACAATACCGGCGATCCCAGTCCTCCGGCACCTATAACTAAAACCCGGGCATTTTTAATTTTCTCTTGTCCTTCTTCTCCGATTTCCTTCAACACCAAATGCCTCGAATACCTTTCCTTTTCTCCCATGCTCTTTTGTTTTTCTCTTTTCATTCTTCGTTTGGGATGTAATTCTTTATGAATTACATCCAGCCGTCCCAGTCTTTCCAAACCGGTTCGTAGCCTTGTTTGCGGACACTTTCGGCAACTTCTGCCGGAGTACGCTCGTCGCTGATGTGGAATTGTTCCAGCGCCTGAGGGTAGGTGTAGTAGCCTCCGGGTTCTGTTTTGGAGCCTGCGCTTAAAGAAGTGACTCCCAGGGAAAGCATATTGTCCCGGAAAGCTGCCCCCTCACGAGTGGAAATGGAAATATCCACATCGTGGTCGAAAATCCGGAAGGCAAAAATGAGCTGAGCCAAAGCTTTGTCTTCCAGAATGACATTGGGTTGGAAATGCCCTTCCGAAGGACGCATACGCGGGAAATTGACACTGTATTTCGTCTGCCAGTAATGTTTTTGCAGATAACGCAGGTGGCGGGCCATCATGGTGACGTCCGTCCGCCATTCCTCCAGACCGATCAATAC
>CAJMQA010000268.1 GCA_905215395.1 uncultured bacterium
GGCTGTCCGTGAACGGGGTATGAACCGCATCCAGATCCGCTGTGCAGTTGGCAATCATCCCAGCAATGCCGTTCCTCAGCGCCTGGGCTTCACCCTTGAAGGTACCGAACGCGACGGGGAGTTGCTGATAGACGGGAAATATGCCGATACCAATGTGTACAGTATTTTGAAAAGGGAAGTTGAGAATTGGAAATGATTATGCATACAAAAGCCAAAGGTTACATATTAGGGGCAGTTGCAGCAGCAACTTACGGTATGAACCCATTGTTTGCCCTGCCTCTGTATAAGGCAGGCATGAACCCCGATTCGGTGTTGTTTCTCAGATACCTGTTTGCTCTTCCGATACTGGCGGTTATGATCAAGGCGAGAGGCCGGAATTTCAAACTGAAGCGGAAAGAAATACTGCCCTTGAGCGTTATGGGGTTGCTGGTGGCCCTTTCGTCCCTGACCCTGTTTCAGAGCTACAACTATATGGACGCCGGGATCGCATCCCCTCTCTTAGTTGTGTATCCGATCCTGGTGGCATTGACCATGGCATTTGGGTTCAGCGAGAAAGTAACTCTGCAAACCGGATTGTGCATTATGCTGGCACTGGCAGGGATTGCCATGCTTTATAAAAGCAGCGACGGGGCGACTCTCAGCCTCACCGGAACCATTCTGGTGATGATTTCAGCCCTTGCCTATTCTATCTATATTGTCGGCGTCAACCAATCCACCCTAAAAGATGTGGCTACGCTCAAACTGACTTTTTATGTTTTGCTTTTCGGAATGGTCCTGTTTTTTGTCCGCACCGATTTCGGGCAGAGCCTACATGTTGTGGATAAATGGTATCTATGGGGCAACCTGATCGCTCTGGCCGTTTTCCCGACAGTCATATCATTCCTCTGCACAACCGCCGCTATTCAATACATCGGTTCCACCCCGACAGCCATTCTCGGCGCCCTGGAACCCGTGACAGCCGTATTTTTCGGAGTGGCCGTCTTCGGTGAATCGCTGACACTACGCATCATATGCGGAATACTGATGATTATCCTGGCCGTAACCTTTATCATAGCCGGAAATAACATCACCACTTACCTGGTACGTTTCCGTAAACTTTTTCCCAGGCTCCCGGTGAAAAGGAAAAATAAATGACTCTGTTTGTGGTGCCGGTAGTGGGGTATTTCAGTAGTAAATTTGAAAATGTATATAATCAAGTGTGTGCCGTGAGGAACGGATTGTAAAAATAATATTGGAATTGTCTGAAAATGACCCGAATGCATTGATTTGAGTAAATATGAATGTACAGATTGAAGACAGTTGGCGGCAACGCTTACAGGAAGAATTTGATAAGCCTTATTTTGAACGCCTTGTAAAATTTGTAAAAGAAGAATATGCACGGTATACTATATTTCCGCCGGGAAGAAGGATTTTTCATGCTTACAATACTTGTCCTTTTGAGAAAGTGAAGGTGGTGATACTTGGTCAGGATCCTTATCACGAACCGGGACAGTATTATGGATTATGTTTTTCGGTAATGGATGGGGTACCTTTCCCACCTTCTCTGGTAAATATTTTCAGAGAAATACAGAATGATCTGGGAAAGCCGTTACCACAATCGGGACGTTTGGAACGATGGGCGGAACAGGGGGTATTGCTGATCAATGCCATCCTGACGGTCAGGGCTCACCGGGCCGGATCACATCAGGGAAAAGGATGGGAAGAGTTTACAGATGCAGTGATCCGGCATTTAAACGATGAACGGGAGAATATTGTATTTATGTTATGGGGAGCATATGCACAACGGAAAGGTGCTTTTATCGACCGTACACGTCATTGTGTGCTCACAGCTCCTCATCCGTCACCTTTGTCGGCAGACAGGGGCTTTTTCGGTTGCAGACATTTTAGTAAAGCTAATGCCTATTTCCGGAGTAAGGGGTTGGAGGAGATTGAGTGGTGAGAAGAAATTACCCTTTGGAGTCTGTGCGTTTGTGTTTCCAGCGGCGGTGAGACCAGAGCCAGTGTTCGGGATTTTCATGGATAAATTTTTCGAGCATCTGCATGTTCATACGGGTGATGTCGCCGGGGACTGTTGCTCCAGGATCAGGGCATATGTCGTAGAATTCTGCGTGATAGTGCCCCCGTTTTACTTTTCTCATATTGACGAAGATTACGGGTTGTCCGAGTTTACGGGCAATTTTTTCGGTTCCTTCAAATACTGCTGTATCCTGGTTCAGAAATGGCATCCAGAAATTCAGATTATTCCGGGAAGGAGTCTGATCACCGATAAATCCGGTCATTGCCACTTTCCCTTCCCGGGCATTGGCGAGCATTCCACGCAGTGCATCGGCCTTGCTCAGAGGACTCGCCCCGAAGCGGTTGCGGATACGGTAAGTCATCCGGTCAAATATTTCGTTGTGGAGCGGTTTGTAAATCGGAACCAGTTCGATGTCTTTTTCCCATAATTTATAAGAATACATCATTTCCCAGTTGCCATAATGCCCCGAAAAAACAATCATGCTGCGTCCTTCTTCAAAATAACGCTGGGGGATTTCCCGGTTGATCATTACACAACGTTTTTTTATTTCGGAAGGAGAGATGTGCCATAATTTAAAGAATTCGGCGAATGTATCACATAGATGCCGGAAGTAACGGCGTGCAATACGGGCTCTTTCTGCCTCTGTTTTCTCCGGGAAAGCATTTCTTAGATTTTCATTCACCACTTTCCGGCGATACCGGATTACAAAGAAGAGCACAATAAATAGTATATCTGTAAAAATATACAATACATTTAAGGGCAGGAAGCTAATGCCCCATAGCAATCCGTACGCACATTTCATGCCTCCCAAAAGCAGGATTTTCATTCTCTTGTTTTAAATAGTTTCCGGAATACCATATTTCACCACAGACGTAAAGTTATTTTCCCGGTTTTGGCAAAGGTAATGAAATAATGAGAGTTGTCAAAAGAATGGTAATAAAGTTGTGTTAATATATTCTTTATTCTGTTATTATGTATTTTATTTTAGTGCTTGTATGCTGTTTTACAGTATTTAGTCCAGAGATGTTGGCGGTAACTTCATACTCATATTTTTTTATGTGGAAAATTATTCTAACTTTGGACGGATAAAGGTGCAAATATAGTCGGTTATCAAAGTGTCAGAAGAATTATTGCTTTTCAGGGAAATGCAGCGGGGGGATACGTCAGCGCTTGAATACTTCTTTCAGGAGTATATGGAGCTTCTGTATTACAGAGCGTTGGGGTATGTGAGAGATCCTCTGGTGGCGGAGGACATTGTCCAGGAGGTATTTATCCGTTTCTGGGACAACCGCCAGAAGCTGGATGTCTCGGTTTCGGTTCCGGCCTATCTGACACGAGCTGTGGTCAATGGTTGTAAGAATTATCTGGAGCATATTCATGTACGTCAGCGGTATGAACAGGAATATAAAGCAGAAAAACGTGAAGAGGAGGAGGAATGGGAGTATGATCCGGAGGAACTGGAGGCTTTACGTGAGAGGCTGAATGTATTTATTGACGGATTACCGGAAAAATGCCGGGAAATTTTTTTACTGGCTTGCGTGGAGGGGCTGAAATACAGGGAGGTTGCGGAACGCCTGGAAGTTTCTGTGAATACGGTGAAAACCCAGGTAAAAAGTGCTTATACCAAATTGCGTACCGATTTTGGCCTGAAGGAGCGGGAATTGATCATTGTTTTGCTGTTGCAGCAATTTTTATAATCCGGTTTTAAACTTTTCTTTATTTTTTTTCTAAATTTTTTCACCCTGTTTAATCCCTTACCTGTCATATGTATGAATTAATGCACAGGTTATGGAAGACAATAAATTACAGGAACAGTTATATCGTTTTCTAAAAGGTGAAGAATCGTCGGGAGAGGGATGTGATTCCGGGAATAAGGAGTGGCAAAAGGCTTTGAGGCAGTTGGACGAGCTGACTGCCGAACCTTGCTGTCCGGACAAGCAAAGGATGTGGGGGAAGGTATACCGTCATGTCGTAAGCAGCCGGCGCAAGCGCATGCTCAGGCGCTGGAGTGCTGTGGCTGCGGTATTGGTTCCGGCAGTTCTGGTTCCGGTATTGTTCTTGTATTTCGGAAGAAACCGGTATGCAGAACCTGAAGTGGTTCAGGTGGCAGGGAACAGGCAGGTGGAGCTATTGCTCAACGACGGACGTGTGATAGAGGTACAGGGGATCGGTAAGGATTCGGTATTGGTGGAGAAAGGAGCGGGAATATTGCTGGATACTTCGCGTCGTATCGTTTATACCGCAAGGCAAGACGGAAGCAGGGTACTGGTGTACAATACCCTCCGGGTACCGCGTTGCTGCGAGTACCACCTGGTGCTGGCAGACGGAACGCAGGTGTGGATGAATTCCGAATCGGAATTGCGCTTCCCGGTGGATTTTGTCGGGCAGGAACGGCGGGTATTCCTGAAGGGGGAAGCTTACTTCCAGGTGGCTAAAGATACAGGTAAGCCATTCCGGGTAGAGGCCGGGGAGATGCAGGTGGAGGCGCTGGGGACCGGATTTGATGTGAATGCTTACCGGGATGGTGACCGGTATATGGCTACTCTTGTGGAAGGACGTGTTCGTGTTTCGCGGGGACAGACAGAGGGCGGACAGGTGCTTAATCCCGGGGAGCAGGCTATTTTACAAGGTGGGGAGTTAAGCATTGCAAAAGTGAATACGGAAGATGTGACCGGATGGAAGGAAGGACGCTTTGTATTCAGTAATATGACACTGGAAGAGATTAGCAAACAGCTGGAGCGCTGGTATGATGTGGAAATTAATTTTCAGGATGCACAGGTGAGTGCCTACCGGTTTACAGGTGTTATGAAACGTTATAACAGCCTGTCGCAACTGATAGTGCTGGTAGAGGAAACGACGAACGTGAAATTTCAGGTAA
>CAJMQA010000269.1 GCA_905215395.1 uncultured bacterium
CATTAAACCGCTGACCTCCGCAACGATAACGGAAATCCACATTACAACTAAAACCCTTGTATGAAAAAGAAGTTCCGAATATTCCTTCGATTTTAGGACGTCCGATGCCAACCTTCACTTCCTCATTACTATCAAAATCAAATGTATATGTCCCGTCTTTTTTGATATAGATTTCATTTCCTGTAGCCGGGTCTATTCCTGCAGAACGGACTGCATACAATCCGTCCGGATCTGAACCATCAAAATAACGGGTCAGACTCGTATTACTTTCACTCCGGTTAAACTTATCCAATTTATTTCCTATTTTATCATACCGGGATTTCTCTGTCCTGAAATTATAACGGAAAGACCATATAATCCGCTCCTGAGGCCGATAAATAGGAGAATAAGTAATAGTTCCGGTGAAACCCTGCGATACCTGTTCTCCCATATTTGTCATCGTAGTTGTAACTCCAAGTGAGGAAGGTACGCCAATATTTACCAGCAAAGGATCAGTCCGCTTATTATAGTAATCAATTGCCAGCGAAAGACTGTTGTTCAAAAAAGCTAAATCCAGTCCCACATTCCTATCCAAGGTAGTTTGCCATTCCAGATCAGAATTTCCCAAACTGTTCAAGATAACCCCCTGATCGAAAAAACTCAGATGACTAGTCTGAAAAATATAGGTAGTCAGGGTTTGAAAGGCATCAAAATTCTGGTTCCCAGGATTTCCGATTGAAGCTCTTATCTTCAAAAGATTTATCCAAGATACATTATTTTTCACAAAAGACTCATTGTGCAGATTCCAGGCAAATCCGACAGCCCAGGTATTGGTATATCTCTTATTGCTACCGAATACGGACGACCCGCTCAAACGGTAAGTGAGGTCGAATAAATACCTCTCACAAAAGGAATAACCACTATTTGCATAGAAGTTAACCGAACGTGAAGTACTCTCCATATAATCGGCTTTACCCCCTTCCGGATATCCTTTAGAAAACGAAGGACTGGTAAAATCACCTTTAGGAAATCCCTCAACACTATAACCGTTATTCACTGATTCTGCCGAATTAAAATTAGCTCCCACCACCAAATTCACCCGATGCTTTTCAGCAAATATATTACCTAATGTTGCTGTAAAATCACCTTCATACTGCAAATTCTTTGTATTTCCATAATTCAATGTACCTTTCCGTGCAGGATCACTGATATTGCCAAAACTACTGTTTTCCGGTGAAACAAAACGGTCGGTTTCATTGATTGTCTTTGTCACTCCAAACCTTGCCCGGAGTTTTAACATACTTAAAGGATTATATTCCGCACTGAAATTATTCGTTACCCCGAACATACGTCCTAAATTTCTGCTATTCAGGCTCGCATCCCACAGAGGATTCTGCACCTTACCGAAATCCGACTCATCCAACCATTTTTCAACAGTACCCTGCGGACTATATTTCGGATAATAGGGATTGGCTTTTGCATACTCAGAAAAATTTACTACCGGATCTTTTGTATTGTAATAATTAAGGGTCAATCTATTACTGAACAAAACTTTTCCTGTCCGGTAAATCAAATCCAGATTACCCGCAAATACATTACGTTCAGATTCCTGCATAACACCTTTGATCCCATTATAGTCTACTCCAATTCCATACCTCATATAATCGTCACCCCCCTCAGCATACAGAGAGTGACGGTGGTCAAATCCAACCCTGACCGGCTCTGCCAGCCAATAAGTATTCACTCCCTGTCTGACCGAAGTCAAACGTTCGTTATACAGAGCTTCCATCTGAATTTCTTTCTCCGGAGTCCATTCACCTGAATTTAAAGTATAAAGCCCGGCCAATTTTTCAAATTTCAGTTTTTCTTCAGCATTCATCAGATTATAACTGGAAAGATCGGGCATAGAAATATTAAAATTACCACTATAAGTAATTCTCAATTTACCTTTTTCCGGTTTCCTGGTTTCCACAACTACAACTCCGTTTGCAGCTTTTGCACCATAAATAGCAGTAGAAGCAGCATCTTTCAAAATAGTCACGGAGGCTACCCGTTCCATATCCATGTCCACGATAGTTCGAAGAGTTGTTTCGAATCCGTCCAGAATAAACAAGGGCTGGTTCGGATCTACACTGTATTGCTCTTTCAGACCGACAACGCTACTTTTCCCTCTGATCTCCAAATCAGGGAGTCTGTTAGGATCAGAACCAAAATCATTGTTTTCAAGCAATACAAAGGCAGGATCGAGGCTCTTCAGACTCTGAATGATATTTTGGTTACCGACAGCTTTCAGGTCACTGGCAGAATAAGTCGTCGCCGAACCGGTAAAACTTTCTTTCTTCCGCTCAAAAATACCGGTAACCACTACTTCTTCTATCTCCGCAGCCTCTTCCTCCAACACGATCTTAAGTTCTTTCTCCCCATGATATGCCACTTCCTTTTTCTTCATTCCTACAAATGAAAATACCAGTACCATCTCTTTCATTTCGGGTATTTCAAATTTGAAATTTCCCTGAGCATCCGTAACACTTCCCATCAAAGTACCCTTCAACAGGATTGTCACTCCCGGTAATGGATTTCCTTGCCGGTCTACTACCAGCCCCGTCAGAGTCAGCTTTCCGGGTAAATTCATCACTGTCTGAGGACGCAAAACAATCACCTCGTCCTGAATTACATAAGTCAATCCTGTACCCTGTAAGCATTTCTCCAAAATTTTCTCCACACTCTCATTGCTCAGGTTCACCGATATTTTCCCGCTCTTGTCCAGGTCGTCCTTACTGTACATGAAAATAAAATTCGTCTGGTTCTCTATCGCCCAGATGACTTGCTGCAAAGTGACATTCTTCAGATTCAACGACACTACCTGTGACCGCGCATGCAATTGAAACACACCAAGCAACAAACAAATTAATGTCAATCTCAACATAAGCCACATTTTTTTCAACCTTCCGGGATCATACCGGAAGAAAATCCAATTTTTTTTCATAGATTTGTTTAACTTTAAGTTGGTTATTAAACTGACGCAGTACCGAAAGATGGAGGAAGCTGCAATCAACCTCCATCTTTTTTTAACGTCCCCGTCTTATTTTTAATTTCATGCCTTCCCGTTCTATCCTGATTTTACCATTTGCCTCAAACACACGCAATAAGGGATCTATCGAGCTATGTCTGTTAACATTGCATCCGAAACACAAATTCTTCAACTCTTCTGCTTCATAGCTCACCTCAACCCCGTACCAACGGCTCACCGTCTGCATGATCTCTTCCAGACAGGCGTCGTTGAACCTCAGCCGCCCATCTTTCCAGGCAGTATAAAGGGTTACATCTACCGATGCCACCGTCACTTCTTTTTGCTGCTTATCATAACGCCATTGTTCGCCCGGTTTTATTTTCCTGTATCCATGTAAATTTTCCACAGCCAACTTTCCATCTACCAGGGTCGTATGTATTTCCGGTGCATCAGGATAAGCAGAAATATTAAATTGAGTTCCGTACACATACACCACACATTGATCACTTTTTACAACAAAAGGACATTCCGTATTTTTAGCGACTTTAAAGTAGGCTTCCCCTTCCAGCTCCACCTCCCGAACCTTACCACTGAAAAAGTTCGGGAAACGCAATTTACTCATAGCATTCAGATATACGACAGTGCCGTCACACAATTGCAATTGATATTCGCCGCAAACCGGAACGACCAACTCATGAAACACCGGATTTGCCGGCAACTGTAAAGAATCCGACCGGTAAGTCAGCCGATGCCCCGTATTCTGTACAGAAGATAAAGGGACAGAAATCATTCCCTGTTGCTCTGTCAGATTAATTTCCCTGCCATTGTCCAGAATTAATCTGGCTTTCGATCCCCCAGCCTCAATATTTTGTACAACAGCAGGAAAATCTACATTCCTTTTCTCCCCTCCGGACATCAGGAAGAAGAAAGTAAGTCCGGAAAACAATGCAATCATAGCCGCACAGCCCGACAATAACCTGTACAAACGCCTGCGGCGCATCCGCAAACGTTTTGCCTGCAACTGCTCCCATCCCTGCTGACAAGGGAAATCGTCATACCGTCTCTGTTCCAGCCGCCTCCGGCTATCCATGCTTATTTTTTGCAGTAATCTCTCGTTCCGGAATTCCTTACGCCACTCTTCCAGCTCCAGCCATCCCTCTGTATCCTCACTTCCACTAAGATATTCAGCAATCCGCTTTGCTATTGAAAAGAAATTTTTATCCATTTTTTAATTATTTTCATATGTATAACACCAAAATCACAATTCATGGTGTATCAGCATGTGATTTTTTTAGAAAATAATTAAAAATGACTTGATTATCAACCAAGAAATAAAAAGACAAGAAAATAATATTCACGAAGCATTGCCCTGAGTTTTCTATAAGCAATTTTTTTTAACATATGCACCGTATTTTCCGAAATTCCCATCTCCACAGCAATGTGTCCGTTATCCAACCCATCCAGAGCCAACTGAATAACCCGACGTGTTTGACGGGGAAGAGCTTCCACAGCCTGATAAAACATCCGGAATGCCTCCTCTTCAATCAAGGAATCCCGGAAAAACAATTCATCTTCGGTTTCTTTCAGATATTTCTGCCGTCTCCGGTCATTCCTCAGAATATTCAGGCAATTGTTCCGGACTACAGTATAAAGAAAAGAACGTATTTTCATCAAGTGGTCGAACTCTGTCCGGTGTGCCCAATATTTTATAAAACATTCCTGCACAACATCTGCAGCCTCTGCATCATCCCCCAGATAATTCACTGCAAAAAGACACAATGCCTGATAGTAATCATCAAACAAATGTCTGAAAGCCACCTCATCGCCTGCCTTTAGCCGTTCTACTGAAATCATTTGTCCTGCCATCTTAACTCCAGGAAAAGGTTTTTATTTACCAATCCAAGT